>JAJRVI010000178.1 GCA_024277405.1 Fidelibacterota bacterium | reverse complement strand
CTCCGAGAACTCCACCGGCAGGTGGGTGGAGTTGGTGTAGTAGGGAGCCGCCCCGCGCCGCACGTCCTCCTCGTTGGCGACGACGATGTCCGGGAACTGGCCCTTGTCCAGGAGGGCCAGGCGATGGCTCGTCCCCTCGGCCGGGGTGGCCTCGAGGTTCCAGAGGTGTCCGGTCTCCTCCTGGAACTCCACGAGCTTGCGGTTCATGAAGTCCAAGACCCTCTCGGCGAACGCGATGCACTCGGGATCGGCGAGGGTCTTTCCGAAGAGGTTCAGGCAGGCCTCGTTCATCCCGATGATCCCGATGGTGGAGAAGTGGTTAGTCCAATACGCCCCGGTGGCCCGCTTCACCTCCCGGAGCCAGAAGCGGGAATAGGGGTAGAGGCCGGACTCGGTGAGGCGCTCGAGGAGCTTCCGCTTGATGATGAGGGACTGCTTCGCGAGCTCCATGAGCTCCTCCAGGCGGGCGAGGAACTCCCCCTCGTTGCGGGCGAGGTATCCGATGCGGGGCAGGTTGATGGTCACCACCCCGATGGAACCGGTGAGGGGGTTGGCGCCGAACAGGCCCCCGCCCCGCTTGCGGAGCGCAGTGTTGTCCAGGCGCAGGTGACAGCACATGGAACGGACGTCCTCGGGCCTCATGTCGGAATTCACGAAGTTGGCGAAATAGGGGATCCCGTACTTGGCCGTCATCTCCCACACCGGCTCCAGGGAGGGGTCGTCCCAGGGGAAGTCGGGGGTGATGTTGTAGGTGGGGATGGGGAAGGTGAACGGGCGGCCGGTGGCGTCGCCCGCGCTCATGACCTCCGCGAAGGCCCGGTTGAACCAGGCCATCTCCCGGGAGAATTCCCCGTAGGTGGCGTCCTGGAACTCCCCCCCGATTATCACCGGCTCCCGCTCCATGAAACGGGGGACCCGGATGTCCAGGGTACAGTTGGTGAACGGCGTCTGGAAGCCGACCCTGGTGGGCACGTTCAGGTTGAACACGAATTCCTGCAGGGCCTGCTTCACCTCATCGTATGTGAGCCCATCGTGGGCGATGAAGGGGGCGAGGTAGGTATCGAGGGAGGAGAAGGCCTGGGCCCCGGCGGCCTCCCCCTGCAGCGTGTAGAGGAAGTTGGCCGCCTGGAGCAACGCGGTGCGGAAGTGTTTGGGGGGCTTGGAGTGGATCTTCCCCCTCACGCCCCCGAATCCCTTGAGCAGCAGATCCCTCAGGTCCCAGCCGACACAGTAGGGCCCGAGGGTGCCGAGATCATGTATGTGAAAATCTCCTTTTTCGTGAGCCTCACGGATATGGGACGGATAGACCCGCGAGAGCCAGTACCGGGAGATGACCTTCTCGGTGAGGAACACGTTGAGCCCCTGGAGGGAGAAGGACATGTTCGCGTTCTCGCGGACCCTCCAATCCGACTCGTTGAGGTAATCCTCCACGGCATCGGGGGCCACCAGGTCCCGCAGTTCCCGGAGCTGCTTGTGTTGGTAACGATAAACGATATATGCGCGGGCCGTGCGGAAGAGGCCCGCGGCCATGAGGACCTCCTCCACCACGTCCTGGATCTCCTCCACACTCGGCGGCGCGAACAGGCCCACGTAACGCGTCTCGAGCGTGCGCACCACCTTCTCGGCGAGTTCCTGCGCGAGCCCGGGAACCCCCTCGCCGGTCTCACGCAGCGCCCGCTCGATGGCGCGGGCGATCTTGTCGGGAGCGAAGGGAACAAGTCTCCCATCCCTTTTCTTTACATATTGGATCATCATTTACCCCCTCATCCCGGACAGGATGGTCCCCGGCTAACATACCCCCCGCCTCCCGGAGCCAGCAAGGGGACATTGATCCCCCGAACCTCTCTGTGGGATAGAGCGAAAGGGTCTCGGGAGTTTAAAAAATTTGGAGCCGGCGAGAGGATTCGAACCTCCGACCTGCGGTTTACGAAACCGCCGCTCTGCCAGCTGAGCTACGCCGGCTCGGGTGAGGCATTTAATATTATCGATGGCAAAGGGAAAGGGTCAAGCTTCCCCGTCATTCCTTCCCGTTGCCGAAAGGGGGAACGCGATATGCTGGCGAACGAAGGAGAAGCCCTGAGACGCGTGGTCGTCTGCCCGCCGGGGAGGGAATACGTGACCTATGAGGATCCCCGGGAGCACAATATCGCCGAGCGAGCGGACCTCCACAGGGCCCGGGCCCAACACGCCCGCCTGCGGGAGCTCCTCGGGCTCTACGGGGCCGAGGTCATCGCCGTTCCCGAGTGCCCCGGCCACCCCAACTCGGTGTTCACCCGGGACCCCGCGGTGGTGACGCCCAAGGGATACGTGGAACTGCGCATGGGGCTCCCTACACGCCGTGGGGAGGAGGGCTGGCTCGCCCGGCACCTGGAGGAGCTCGGGGTCCCCCGGGCGGGGCGCATCGAGCCGCCCGGCACCCTGGAGGGCGGGGACGTGATCCTCGCGGGGCGGGTGGCGTTCGTGGGGCTGTCCTCACGCTCCAATGGGGACGGCGTGCGCCAATTGAAGGCCCTCTTGGAGAGGATGAGCTACGAGGTCCGGGTGGCGCGGGTCCCCTCCCCCTACCTCCACATCGGGGGCGCGATGAGCATGGTGGCCCCGGATCGGGTACTCGCTTGCGCCGGGGCCTTCCCGCGCGGCTTCTTCGCGGGCTTCGAGCTCATAGAAGTCTCACCCGATGACTTCGTGAGCGGCAACGTGATCTGCCTGCGCCCGAACGAGGTGATCGCGGAGGCCTCCCAGCGCCGGGTGATGGAACGCCTCTCCGGGGCGGGGGTGGAGGTACACCCCCTGGACCTCTCCGAATTCGTGAAGGGAACGGGTGGGCCCACGTGCCTCATCCTCCCGGTGGAACGAGGCTGAGGATGGAAGGGTTGGAGCTCCGGGCCGCGCTGCGGGAGGCCGGGGACCTGCGGGGGGGCCGGGTGGCGAAGGTGCATCAGGTGGGAGAGGTCCTCTTCCTGCGGCTTTTCTCCCCCGGGGGGAGCTTGGTCATCGATCCGCTGGAGAAGGCCTTCCACCGCACCGAGCTCCGCCCCCCCGCGCCGGAGCGCCCGCCGGCGTTCGCCGCCCTCCTGCGCAAATACCTGCGGGGGAAACCCCTCCTCTCCCTGGAGCAAGCGGGGTACGATCGGGTCCTCCGACTCCGGTTCCCCGATGCCGACCTGGTGGTCGATTTCCGCCCCCGGAGGGGGAACATCCTCCTGGTCGTGGGTGATCGGACCATCGCCGCCCTGGGGGAATCCCGGTTTTCACGCGCCGACTGGGAGGGGCCCGGGGATCCCGGGGAGGGGGTGGGGCCGGGGATCCGGCGGGCCCTGGAGGCACGGCTCGGGCGCCCACCGACGGCGGACGAGCTCCGACGCTTCGCGGAGGAGATCCTGAAAAAGGAGCCCCGGGGCTTCCTCTACCGGACCCCGCGGGGGCCGGTGGCATCCTTCTTCCCCCGGCCCGACCTCGGGGAGGCGGAGGAATTTCCCCGTTACTTCCTGGCGTTGGACCGGGTCCGGGAGGAGGCCCTCTTCCTCGGGGAGGCCCGGGAGCTCATGCGGGCGGCCCGGGACGCCCTCAAGAGGAAGCGGCGGGCGCTGGAGAAGGTGCACGAGGAGCTCCAGCGGGCCGGGAGATGGGAGGAGCTCCAGCGTACCGCCGACCTCATCCTCACGCGCCTCTCCGAGATCCCCCGGGGTACAAAGGAGGCACAGGTGGAGGGGTTCGACGGAAAGCCTGTAAAGATCACGCTGGACCCCTCAATCCCGCCTCAGGAGCACGCCAAAAGGCTATACGCCCGGGCGCGCAAGCTCCGCCGGGCCCTGGAGGAGCTCCCGCTCCGGGCGGAGCGGCTCCGCGAGGAGACGGAGGAGCTCCGCGCCCTCCTGGCCGAGCTCGAGCGGAAGCCCTACCTCGCCCCCTACCTCGAGGCCGATCTCGAGGCGTTGGGGGTGCGGGTGCCGCGGTCGGAACCCGCACATAAGGGGGGAACGGCCCGGGCGCGGACGTTCCACATCGGGGGGTTCCGCGTGTTGGTGGGACGCTCGGCCCGGGAGAACGAGAGGCTGGTGCGGGAGGCCCACCCCCGGGACATCTGGCTCCACGCCCGCAGGGTCCCCGGGGCGCACGTGATCGTGAAGAGCGCCGGGCGGGAGGTGCCCCGTGAGGTGCTGGAGGAGGCGGCGCGGCTCGCGGCCTGGCACTCCAAGGCCCGGTATGATACAAAGGTCGCCGTGACCTACACCGAGGTGCGTCACCTGCGGAAGCCCAGGGGGGCGCCGCTGGGGGCATTCGCGGTGGTCCGGGAGGAGGTGCTCGTGGTGCGACCGGGAGGGGAGGAAGATGGACCGGGCGATTGAGGGGTTGCTGGCGGTGTTGGCCCTCATCTGCACCGTGATCCCCCACGAGGTGGCCCACGGCTACGTGGCCTGGAAGCTGGGGGACCCCACCGCCAAGCTCTCCAGGAGATTGACGTTGAACCCGCTGCGGCATCTTGACCCCGTGGGCTCGATCCTCCTCCCGGGGATCCTCGTCTTCATGAGGTTCGTGACCCGGGTGAACGTCCCCGTCTTCGGCTGGGCGAAGCCGGTCCCCATCAATCCCTGGTACTTCCGGGAGCCCGCGAAGGGGATCATGTACGTCTCGCTTGCGGGGCCGGGGGCGAACGTGGGCATGGCCCTCCTCGCCGCGGGGGTCGGGCGGGTGCTGTGGGCAGCCGGACCCCACGATTTCCTCTATTGGCCCATGGTCTTCCTCACCTACCTCGGCATCATCTCGATCTTTTTGGCCCTGATCAACCTCCTCCCCATACCCCCCCTGGACGGCTCCAAGATCCTCTCCTACTTCCTGCCCCCGGACCTCCGCCGCCGATACCTCTCCCTGGGGATGTTCGGGCTGGTATTCCTCATCGCCCTCCTCTACTTCACCCCCGTCCTCGAATGGCTCGGAAACATCGCCATCAAACTCTGGGGCTACATCTCCTGGTAGGCGCGGGAGCCGGAACGGAGCGCGTATAATCTCCCGCTATGGCGGAAAAGGCAAGGGTCGATGTAAAACGCGAACGCGACGAGGTCACCGTAACGGTGGAGATACCTAGGGAGGAACTCGCCCGGGCCGAGGACGAGGCCTACCGCAGGATGGCGGGGGAATTCCGCGTCCCCGGGTTCAGGCCGGGCAAGGTCCCCAAGGCGGTGCTCCTCTCCCGCTACGGGGAGGACCTTTTCGACGACGAGGTGAAGGAGATCCTGGTGGAGAGGTGGCTCTCCCGGGCCATAGAGGAACACGGCCTCAAGCCCCTCTCCTCCCCCAAGGTGGAGGTCCTCTCCTTCCGGCGCGGCGAGGAGTTCCGCTTCAAGGCCACCTTCGCCGTGTGGCCGGAGGTGGAGATACCCGACGAGCTCGACCTCGAGATCCCCGAGGCCCCCTCGATCGAGGTGAGCGATGAGGAGCTCTCCCAGACCCTGGAGGACCTGAAACGGCGCGCGGCGATCCTCGAGCCCAAGGACGGGCCCGCGGAGGTCGGGGACCTCGTGCGGTTCCGACACCGGGACGACCTGTATGAGGTCGAGGTCACCGCGGAAGAGGGGGGCCTTCCCCACGACCTCCTGGGGAAGAGGCCCGGGGACACCGTCCTCCTCGAGGACGAAAAGGGACGGAAGCTCGCCATCGAGGTGACCCAGGTCTACAAGGTCACCATCCCCGCCGAGGACGAGGTCGCTGCCCACTACGGCGAGGAAAGCTGGGAGGGACTCAAGGAGCGGGCCCGCACCGAGATCCAGCGCCAGAAGGAAGCGGAACGGAGGAGCCGGATGCGCCTCGCCGCCCTGGACGCCCTCGCCGAAAAACTCGGGATTGAGGTCCCCCCGAGCCTCCTGGAGGAGGAAGTCCGAATAGAGCTCGCCCGTTACGGGGGAAAGGAGGAGCTCCGCGGGGAGGTGGAGGAGATGGTGCGGCGCCGGATGCGGCGCTGGATCGTCTCCCGCCTCGTCGCCTCCCAGAAGGGTCTCTACCCGTCCGATGAGGAGGTGCGGGAGCTCGCGCGCTCCCTGGAGGCCGAGGAGGACCTCATACGATCGCGCCTGATCCTGGAGCGGGCGGCGGACTGGATCCTCGAGCACGCCAAGAGGGCGGAGGAAAAGGAGGGGAAATGAAATTGCAGTGGCCCTACGAGGAAGAGCGCATGATGCGTTATTACGAACGGGCCTTCGCCCGCCTGTTCAAGGACCGGATCATCTTCCTCTCGGGGGAGATCATCCTGAGCGCCGGCGGGGCACCGTACTCGGGGGCGGCGGACAACATCATCGCCCAGCTTTTGTGCCTCGAGGCGGAGGACCCCGAGCGCGACATCTACCTCTACATCAATTCCCCCGGGGGGGATGTCCACGCGGCGCTGGCGATCTACGACACCATGCAGTACGTGAAGTGCCCCGTGCAGACGATCTGCGTGGGGATGGCGGCCTCGGCGGCGGCCCTGATCCTCGCCGGGGGGGAGAAGGGGAAGCGCTTCGCCCTCCCCAACTCCCGGATCATGATCCACCAGCCCTGGGGCGGCGTGCGGGGTCAGGCGGTGGACCTCAAGATCCACGCCGAGGAGATCATGAAGATCCGCGACCGCATCAATCAGATCCTCGCCCATCACGCGGGCCAACCCAAGGAGAAGAGCGAGCGGGACACCGATCGGGACTTCTTCGTGTCGGCCGAGGAGGCGAAGGAATACGGCCTCGTGGACGAGATCATCGCCCACCGCAAACGCTGAGCTCGGGCACACGACCGCGGAGGGGGATGCCGCCGGGGCCACCTCCGGGGGCTACTTCATCCTCATCGCGGCGATGTGACCCGGCCTCAGGCGGCGGGATAGGAGCCGGAGAGGAGGTCCTCGAGCAGCGGGAGCGCGGCGACGCCCTCCTTGACCAACGACTCCACCGCGGCGGCCCGTTCCCCGAGGACGATCGCCCCCACGAGCTTTCCCTTCCCGTCCCACACGAACTTGCGATAGATACCCCGCTCGGGGTCGGCGTGGCGGGCCTCGGAGTGCGGCCCCCCACGGGGCTGGGTGTCCCCGACACAGAGGAGTTCCACGCCCGCGACCTTGAGCCGCACCGCGGGGATGGTCCCCCCGTACCGGGCGCTCCCCTCCGCGTACATATTCGCCGCCGCGACCTCCGCCTGCTCCCGGGCCGCGGGCACCACCCCGTAGATCCTCCCCCGCCACTCCGCCACGTCGCCGCACGCGAAGAGCCCGGGAGAGCCCGTCCCCATGAGGTCGTCCACCACGACCCCCCGGGAGACGGGGAGCCCGAGGTCCGCGGCGAGCTCGACCCGGGGGCGGATCCCGGCTGAGAAGAGGACCATCTCCCCCGCGATCGCCTCGCCCCCCTCGAGCCCAACGCCCGTTACCACGCGATCCCCCACGATCTCCCGGGCCATAACGCCGGTCCGCACCTCGATGCCCATCTCCCCGAGGATCCGCGCGAGGATCGCGGACCCCTCCCGGTCGAGCTGACGGGGAAGGAGCCAGCCGTTCGCCTCGAGGACGGTGACGCGAAGCCCCCGCCGGACAAGCGCCCTGGCCGCCTCCAACCCCAGGAGGCCGCCCCCCACCACGATCGCCCTCCTCGCCCGCTCCAGATACACGAGGATGCGGTCCACATCGGCCGCCCGCCTCAGGGCGAAGACGCCCTCCTTCCCCGCGACGCCGGCGATCGGGGGGATGAAGGGCTCGGACCCGGTGGCGAGGAGAAGCCTGTCATAAGGGAGGCGCGCGCCGTCCGCGCACTCCACCTCCTGGCGGTCGGGGATGATGCGGGTCACCTTCGTTCCCGGACGGTATGAGATCCCGTGGCGGTCAAACCACTCGGGCGGAAACGGGGTGATCTCGGCGATGGCCCTCTCGCCCGCGAGCACGGAGATGAGCCCCGGCCGGAGGTAATAGTAAAAGGGCTCCTCTTGTAAGACGGTGATCTCGGCGGAGGGGTCGAGGTCCCGGAGCCTGCGGGCGGCGGTGAGTCCGCCGATCCCCCCGCCGACGATGACGTACCTCATCCCATCTTCTCGAACATGCTCTTCGGGGCCCCGCACTCGGGACAGACCCAGGACTCCGGGAGGTCCTCGAACGGGGTGCCGGGCTCCACCCCCTGAGAGGGATCACCTTTCTCGGGATCGTAGATCCAGCCGCACACGGTGCACTCCCACTTCTCCATCCTTCCCTCCTCGAGGCCAAAGGTGCCCCTATTTTAGCGTCCCCGCGATCCCTGCCAAACGGGCTTCGGACACGGTTCTTCGGACTGGAATTATCCCACACGCAGTAGTATATTGATTTTGAGCAGAGATGGACGCGTGGGAATTCAGCCGCCAACCGAAGAGGCCGCTTTACAAGCAGCTCAAAGAATACATCCGCACCTGGATCGAGAGCAACCGTTTGCAACCAGGGGACAAGATCCCCACCGAGCGGGAGCTCTCCCACCTCCTGGGGGTAAGCCGCCTCACGGTACGCCAGGCCATCGCCGAGTTGGTGGAAGAAGGGATCCTCTACCGGGTCCAGGGGAGCGGAACCTACGTGGCCGAGGCCGAGGCCTCCGTCCTCCACGCCCTGGTCCCGGAACGCGAATGGATCAGATATCTCCTGCAGGGAGAGAGCCGCTACAACGAACGGAACGAGCGCCATCCGGTGCGTCTGGAGATAGAGGTGGTGGGGCGTCCCCGCTTGCGGGAACGCATCATCGGGGCGGTGGCCGCCGGCGAGGCCCCGGACATCGTGCTCATCGATCTGGTGTGGATGGCGGAGCTCGCCGCGCTCCAGTTCTTCCTCCCCCTGGACGAGCTCGACCCCGCGTGGACCAAGACGTACCTGGAGGACCTCCTCCCCGGCGTGAAGGAGGGGCTCCTCGTAAACGGGCATATCTTCGGGGTGCAGGCGGACCTCAGCGTCACCGTGCTGTGGTACCGCAAGGATCTGCTGGCAGCGGAGGGCCTGGAGCCGCCGCGGACCTGGGACGAGCTCGTGGGACACGCCGCCCTCCTGGCCGGGAAGCGGAGCGCCTATGGGCTCGGGCCGTTCCCCGTCGTCTTCTGCGGCGGGGTGCGTGGGGGCGAGACCACCACTTACCAGCTCCTGCCCCTCTTCTGGAGCGCGGGGGTGGAGCTCGTCAAGGGGCGGGCTTCGGGATTAGCCGGGAAGAGAGCGGAACGTCCCCTCCGGTTCCTCCACGGGCTCGTACGCGAACATCGACTGGCCCCGCCCGGGGTGGTCTCCTTCCCCTGGGACGGGCCGCGGAAGGCCCTCGCCCGGGGGGAGGCGGCGTTCGCGTTCGGGGGGACCTACGAGAAGCGGGCGATCCAAGCCGCCGCCCGGCTCGGGGAGCGGGAGTTCCGGGAGAGGTTCGGCATGGTGCCCATCCCCGCCCCGCGGGACGGGACCCCGGCCGCGGCCACGGGGGGCATGGTCTTCGCCGTGACCCGTCAGACCCGGGACCGCGAGGCCTCTCTGGGGATCCTGAAGGAGCTCGCGGCCCCCGACCTCATGGAGGCCTTCTGTGCCCGCACCGGGAGGCTCCCCAGCCGTCGCTCCGTCGCGGCCGTGCTCGAAGAGCGCAGCTGGTATCAACGCGAGGAGAGCGCCATCCTCACCTACGCCAGGCCCCGCCCCACGGACCCCCACTACGCCAAGATCTCCTACCAGTTCCGCAGCATGGTGGAGGACGTGCTCGCGGATCGGGCCTCGCCGAAGGAAGCCCTCGCCCGGGCACGGGCCGGGATCGAGGCCATCCTGCGCGGTTAGGCCCCCACCAGCGCGCGGTGGACGTACCGGGCCACCATCCGGTGGAGGTGGTACATGGCGTAGTCGTATCCCCGCAGGGCCACCGCCGTGGTGTACTGGAGAACGCGGGCGATCCACAGCTTGAAGAGGAGCTCAGCCCAATCCGCATCCCGGGCGTCGAAATGGGCGAGGAGCACCCGGTAAACCTCGGCCCAAGCGTCCTCGTCCATGAAGGAGAAGCGCGGGTATTGCCGGGAGGTGAGCAGTCCCTCCCGCACCTCTCTGGGGAAGAGCGCGAGGAGCTCGACCTGCCGGTCGGTCCAGTTCTCCCTGAGGAGCCACAGGGTGCGCTCGAAGTCGTAGCCGATCCGCTCTTTCATCTCCTGGCGCACGGGACCGGGGTACTCGATGTGATGCATGGTCCCCTCGGGAACAGCTTCGCCCTTCAATCCCTGCACCGCGGAGAAGCACTCGATGAGCATCGTTTTCAGGTCGGTGAGGGCCCCGTAGAGCTTGTGGAGCTTGCCCGCGTCGATGTAGATCTCGGCGATGGAGAGGCCGTGGGCCACCATGGCGAAGGTGTAGAGGGTGTCGATCCCCCAATCGGACTGCCGGCGCACGCGGGGGTCCGCGAAGAGCTTCTCCGCCGCCTCCCGGGTGAGGAGGAGCTCCCCTCCCAACGGCTGCTCGATCCAGGGGAGGGCCGAGCGGGGCCAGAGCAACGCGAACCCCGTGCGGGTGATCATCCACGTGATCATGGCATCGGTGGAGGAGCGGGGGAAATAGTGGCGCACCACCTGGTACCCCTCGTCGGCGGCCTCCTCGGCCTTGGTGATCCACTCTTCCGAGAAGGAGACTATGTCGGCATCGTAGAAGTGGAGCCTGCGATGATCGGTCTCCTCCAGGAAATATTTGAGCCCGGTGTTCATGCCATCGCCCTTGCCCGGGCGCATCTCCCCGATCCTCTCCTGGACGATAATCCCCACCGGTTTCCCGTACGTGCGTGTAAGCTCGGGCGCCGCGGCGGATACCGCGCGGAAACAGTGGTCCTCGCTCGCCCCCACGCAGAGGACCTCCTTCACCCGAGGGTGAGCGAGGGCTACCTTCACGCTTGCCAGCAGGACCTCAGGGTCTTCTTCCTTGAACGGGAACACCACCAACGACATCGCTGCCCTCCTGTAGCTCAATCGAACTTAAGCGCTTCCCCGGTCTTCTCGTCGAAGAGCCGTATCTTCGCCTTGGTGAGGACGAGCCCGATCGTCTGGCCCGGGGAGAGGGAAAGCTCGGGGCTCGTCGCCACCTTCAGCACGTCACCTCCCACCTGTACGGTGAGGAGCTGTTGCGAGCCCAGGGGCTCGGCCACGATCACCTGGGCCGGCAGGGCCCCTTCCTCGGGGGTCGGACGCACCTCGATGTTCTCCGCGCGGATCCCCAGGATCAGGGTCTCCCCGACCATCCCCTGTAGCTTCCCCTGCCACTCCTCGTGTACCTCCACGGAGAAGTTCCCTACGGCGAGATAGATCTTCCCGTCCGCGCTCTTGACCTCGGCGCGGAGGAAGTTCATCGGGGGCGTGCCGATGAACCCGCCCACGAACACCGTCGCGGGCCGATCGTACACCTCGTGGGGGGTGTCGAGCTGCACGATCTCCCCCTCCCGCATCACCGCGATGCGGTCCCCCAGGGAGAGGGCCTCGATCTGATCGTGGGTGACGTAGACGGTGGTGGTACCGACCTCCCGGTGGAGCTTCTTGAGCTCGGCACGCATCTGCAGGCGCAGGAGCGCGTCAAGGTTTGAGAGGGGTTCGTCCATCAAGAGGACCTCCGGGCGCATGACGAGGGCCCGCGCCACCGCCACCCGCTGGCGCTGCCCCCCGGAGAGCTGTGAGGGATAGCGGTCCAGGAGCTCGTCGATCTGGAGGAGCTCCGCCACCTCCTTGACCGCCCTCTTTATCTCCTCCTTGGGGGTGTGACGCATGCGGAGGCCAAAGGCGATGTTCTGGGCCACGGTCATGTGGGGGAAGACGGCGTAGGATTGGAACACCATGGCGATCCCCCGTTTGGCCGGGGGGAGCTCGGTGACGTCCCGGCCCCCGATGTAGACCCTCCCCTGGTCCACGCGCTCCAGCCCCGCGATGCACCGCAGGGTGGTGGTCTTCCCACAACCGGAGGGACCCAACAACACGAGGAACTCCGCGGGCTCCACCACGAGGTCCATGTCCTTAACGGCGATGACCTTTCCGAACGATTTCCGTACGTTTTCCAACCGAATTTCAGCCGCCATCGCTCACCTCTCTGCCGTGGCCCCGCCCCACATGTGGAAGAGGTATCTCCGGATCAGGAACATGAAGAAAAGGGCGGGGAGGATCATGAAGAACCCGCCGGCGAAGCGGAAGTAGAGCGGCGAGGCCTGGATGGTGGTGAGGATGTGGGCCGGCAAGGTCCGGTTGTTCACCGTGAGGATGGTGGCGGCGAACACCTCGTTCCAGGAGATGACGAAGGTGAACATCGCCGCCGCGGCCAAGCCCGGGAGCGCCAGCGGTAGGGCAACCCGGGCGAAGGCGCCGAACCGGCTGCACCCCAGCGTCATCGCCGCCTCCTCCAGGTCCTTGGGCACTCCCATGAAGATCCCCGTGGTGATGATCACCGCGAACGGGAGGGCCATGGCGGTGTGGATCAGCGCCACCCCCACGAGGGTATCGTAGAGCCCCCATCTGATGAAGGTCACGGCCAGCGGGACCGCGAGGAGGGCGGTGGGGAACATGCGCGTGACCAGGATCCCCAGCCGGAAGGCCTCCCTTCCCCGGAAGAAGAACCGCGCCACGGCGTACCCCGCCGGCGCCCCCACCGCCAGGGTGAAGGAGAGGGTGAGCAGGGCCACCCAGACGCTGTTCAGAAGCGAGTTCAGAACCCCGTAGGAGTTCAAGAAGAACCGCATCGTCTCCAGGGTGAAGTGGCTCGGGATGATGGGCTTGGGCCACGCGTAGATCTCGTTCCGCGGGGTGAAGGAGGAGATCCCGATGAAGAAGATGGGGACGAGCACCCACAGGGCGAAGGCGGTGACCCCCATGTAGAGCAACGTGCGCCGCAGGAGCCGCGGGTAGCTCATCCGCGGATCACCTCCATCCGGGAACGGAGGAACCGCAGGTAGAACCAGGTCATCCCGATGGAGATGACCATGAGGAGTACCGCGTAGGCGGAGGCGATGTGGCTGTTGCGGTAGAGGAAGTGCCAGAAGTAGGCCTCCCCCGCCAGCACGGGGATGATGTTACCGGCCAGGGCGAGGACCACGGCGAAGGTCTGGAGGGCGAAGATGGTGCGGATGATGAGCGCCGACTGTAGCGACGGCTTGAGCATGGGGAGGATCACGTACCAGACCTTCTTCCAACCCCGCGCCCCCAACACCTCGGCGGCCTCGAGGTAATCCCTGGAGATCATCTGGAGCCCGGCCACGAGGATCACCAGCACGATGGCCGTGGCCCGCCAGTGCTCCGCGATGACGATGGCGAGGAAGGTCAACCCGATGTTTTGATAGGAGATGAAGTAGATCGGTCTCTGGATGAACCCCAGGGAGTAGAGGATGGAGTTCAGAAAACCGTGCTGGGTGAAGATGGAAAGCCAGATGAGGCCGGCGGCGAGATCCGATATGCCCAGTGGCAAAGCGAAGAGGTAGAGAAAAAACCTGGAGCCCCTGAAGCCCGTGTTCACGAGGAGGGCCATAGCGAGGGCGGTGACCAGCTGGAGGGGCACGATGGTCACGGCGAGCAGGAACGTGTACTTGAGGGTCTCGATGAAGCGCACATCGGCCACCATCTTCTTGAAGTAGTCCAGGGTGAAGGCGCCGTTATCGGCGCGGAAGGCCAGCATGATCGCGTTGAAAAGGGGCATGAAGAAGAAGACCCCGATGAAGACCAAGGTGGGCAACAGGAGCCAATAGGGGAGGAAGGTATCCGTCCCCAGGAGCCTCCTCAATCTCGCTTCCATCGGTCCGATATTAAGAGAAAAGGAGGGGGAGGGCGTGCCCTCCCCCTCCTTTCACCGCGGTCCGGTTCAACCGCCGTCCGGGGCCGGGTACGGCGCGTCGGCCTCGAGGTAGAGCTCGCGCAGGCGCGTCGCCTGGGCGCGGAGGAACTTCACGTCCACCGGCTCGCCCTTGATCACGAACTTGAAGAAGGTGTCCTTGTAGATCTTCTTGTACTCGTCGGAGATCCCGCCGGGGATGAAGGAGACGATGGCATCGGGGGAGGAAGCCTGCGCGGTGACGCCCTTGGCGAGGATCTGGAGCGCGCCGCTGGGCACGGCACCGGCCGCCTCCGCCACCACCGGGAAGAACCCCACGCCCTGCAGGATCTTCACCTGGACCTCGGGGGTGGTGAGGTACTCGATGAGCTTGGCCGCGGCGTCGAAATCGGGGGAGGTGGTGGGGATGGCGAGGCCCGCGAGCACCGTGATGAAGCCCCGGCCCGCCGGGCCGGCCGGCGAGGGGATGGCGATGAAGTCGTCGGGGCGCTCCACGATGGCCTGCTTAACGCGGGCGGTGTGGTCCCACGCGATCCAGACCTCCTCCGAGAGGAGCGGGGTGTCCATAGCGTCCCAGGTGGGGGCGGCGGGGTTCACGTACTGCCAGAGCTCCTTCATGTACTCCCACATCTTCACCGCGGCGCCGCTATCGAAGGCGAGCACCTGGTAGCCGGTGAAGGAGGGGTAGAGGTACCCGTGGATGAACCGGTGCAGCAAGCTCTTCGGGCCCGCGGGGATCCCCAGCTTCTGCATGCCGGTGGCCTCGTAGATGTTCTTGGCCCACTGGAGGAGGTCGTCGTAGGTCAGGGCCCAGATGTCGGCGCCCTCGGGGAGGTACTCCAGGGCCTTCTTGTTCACCACCATGAGGTAGGTGGCCTGCATGAGCGGGATGTAGGCCTGCTTCCCCCCCAGCTGGCCGAGCTTCATCAGCGTGTCGCTGATGGTGCCCCCCACGGCCACACCGCTCAGGTCGGCGAGGGCATCGACGACGCTGACGAAGTCACCGTGCAGGCCACAGAGGACCGCGATCTCCCCTTTGCCGGCCTCGTACTCGGCCTCAACCCGGGAGACGAACTCCGCGTATTCGGCGCCGATGAACTTCACATCGATGCCCGTGGCATCGGCGAAGGGCTTGAGGAGTTGGTTGCGCACGAACTCGGCCTCGGCGATGGGGACGAACTGCGTGGACATCCAGGTGATCTCCTTGGCCGCGACTCCCGCAAAGATGCCCAGGAACAACGCTACTGCCAAAATGCCGTATTTCCGCATAACCGCACTCCCTCCTTTTTAGGGTTTTCAAATTTTTCCGAAAAGGTATGTTTCCTAACCGCGTACATCACCTCCTGAATTCTGCTCAATGGACAAAACCATTTTATTGTCCGCGGTGGGAAGATGTCAAGTGAGAACCGATTTAGGTGTTACAATCCACCATGCCGATGAGGATAGCGGTATGCCATTTCCGCTACGGGATGCTGGACGGGGTTTCGCTGGAGATGGAGAAGTGGGCGCGGGCCCTGGAACGGCTGGGGCACGCGGTCCTGATCACTGCCGGTGAGGATCCCACCGGGGAAGCCCATATCCTCCCCGAACTGTCGCTCTCCGGGGCGGCGGGGATCCGCCGGAACGCCTTCGGCGAGCTCTCCCGTCACACGCCACCGGAGCTCATGGATGAAATCGAATGCCGCGCCGAGCTCGTGGCGGAAAAATTCAGGGGATTCCTTTCGCGGGAAGGGGTGGATCTCCTCGTCGTGGAGAACGTCTGGTCCCTCCCCGCGAACATCCCCGCGGCATTGGGGATCCTCCGGGCCGTGGAATCCCTGGGCCTCCCCGTCGTCGCCCATCACCACGACTTCTGGTGGGAACGCGATATCTACCGGCCGGCCTGCCCGGAGATCGGGGAACTCCTCGCGGAGGTGTTCCCTCCCCCTTATCCCGAAGCGGTACACGTCGTCATAAACTCCCTGGCGCGGGACGAGCTCCGCCGACGCCGCGGGATCGAGGCGGTGGTCATCCCCAACGTCATGGACTTCGGCGTCCGCTTCGGGGTGGACGACTTCAACGCCGACCTCCGGAAAGCCCTGGGCTTCTCCCCCGAGGACATCGTCTTCCTCCAGGCAACGCGAGTGGTGGCCCGCAAGGGGATAGAGATCGCCCTGGAGCTCATCCGTTGCTTCCGGGAGGAAGTCCTCCCCCATCTCACCATCCCCGGGAAGGGGAATAGGGTCGTCCTCTTCCTCCCCAACCTCATCGAGGACGAACTCTATCACGGGAAGCTCGTGCGCCACGCCGAAAAGATCGGTGTAGAGGCGGTATTCGCCCCGGAGCGGTTCGGGGCCGAGCGGCGTACGGAAGGGGGCCGAAAGATCTATTCCCTTTGGGACGCCTACACCATCGCCGATTTCGTCACCTATCCCTCCCTCTACGAGGGCTTCGGGAACCAGTTCCTGGAGGCGGTGGCGGCGAAGTTGCCCCTGGCGGTGTTCGAATACCCCGTGTTCGCCGTGGACATCGCCCCCCATGGGTTCCGGTACGTATCCCTGGGGAGGGAATACCGCCGGGACGGGGAGGGCCTGGCCGTGGTCCCCGAGGAGGTGCTCCGGCGCGCGACGCGGGAGGTTGGGGAGATCCTCGTGGACCCCGCGCGACGGGAAGAGATGGTGGAGAGGAACTTCGCGCTGGGACAGGAGAATTTCTCCCTGGAGAGGCTGGAGCGGGACCTCGCGGGGCTGCTTCGGGGCCTTAAATGAAAACGTCGCACGTGAAGCGCGACGTTACAGGCTACGAGTCCTATCGTACCTGTAGCGTCGGGCCTCGTCCCCGCGGTTTGTGAGGAAGGAGGGAAGACCATGAAGATCGTGATCCTCGCCGGAGGATACGCCAAGAGGCTCTGGCCGCTTACCTTGACGTGGCCCAAGCCCCTCCTCCCCGTGGCCGGCCGGCCCATCCTGGACTACCTCTTAGCGGGACTTCCCCCGGAAACCGTCCCGGTCCTCTCGGTGAACCGCCGGTTCGCGGAACAGTTCTCGGAGTGGCTCTCCCGCTCGGGATATCGGGCGGAGCTCGCCGTGGAGGAGACCCGCGCGGAGGAGGAGAAGCTCGGGGCCGTGGGGGCCCTCGCGTACCTCGTGGAACGTCTCGGGATCGAGGAGGACCTCCTCGTCGTGGGGGGCGACAACATCTTCCCCTTCGGCCTCGCGGACTTCGCCGCGGCCTATTCCGGAAAGGCCCTCGTGGCCCTGTACCGCCTGGGGGACCGTGCCGCGGCGCGCCGCTACGGGGTGGCCGCGGTGGAGGGGAACAGGGTGGTGGGGTTCGTGGAAAAGCCGGAGGACCCCCCATCGGATCTCGTGAGCACCGCCTGTTACCTCTTCCCCGCCCGGGTCCTCCCCCTTTTGGGGGAGTTCCTCCGGGGTGCGGAGGCGGGGAAGGACGCGCCGGGCTATTTCCTCCAGTGGCTCCTCTCCCGGGAGCCGATCGAGGCGTATGTCTTCGACGGCCCGTGGTTCGACATCGGTTCCCGGGAGGCGTACATCCGCGCGAACCTCCACTTCAACGGAGGGGAAAGCTGGATCTCCCCCCATGCCCGGATCCGGGACTCGGCGATCCGGGACTCGGTGATCCTGGGGGACGCGGTGATCGAGGGGTGCGTCCTGGAGCGGTGCGTGGTGGACGCGGGGACCCACCTCGCGGGGGTGAGCCTCTCCGAGGCGATCGTGGGTCGGGGGAGCGACCTCCGCCGCGTCCCCTGAAGGAGGGCGAACGGTGCCGATGCCCCATGCCGGGATCGTGGCCGCGGTGCTCGGGGCGGGCAGTTGGGGCACGGCGTTCGCCCGGCACCTCGCCCACCGCGGGCACCGGGTGACGCTCTGGACGCGGCGTCCGGAGTTCGCCGCGGAGCTACGCCGCTCCCGGGAGAACGCGGCCTACCTCCCCGGGGTGCCGCTGCCGGCGGGGATCGTGATCACGGGAGACCTCGACGAGGCCCTGGATGGAGCGGAGGCCGTGTTCCTCGCCGTGCCCAGCTTCGCCGTGCGGGAGGTGGCGGCGCGGGCCGCGCGCGCCATCCCCCCTGGGAGCGCCGCGATCTCCCTGGCCAAAGGGCTCGAACGGGGCTCCAGGAAACGCCTGTCGCGGGTGCTATGCGAGGTCCTCCCGCGGAATCCCGTCTTCGTCCTCTCGGGTCCTTCCCACGCCGAGGAGGTGGCCCGGGACCACCCCACCGCGGTGGTCCTCGCCGGCCACGACGAGGACATCGGTCGGTGGCTCCAACGGGCCCTCATATCCCCCCGCTTCCGGGTCTACCTCTCGGCCGACGTCACGGGGGTGGAGTACTGCGGGGCCCTGAAGAACGTGCTCGCCCTGGGCACAGGGATCGCCGATGGGCTGGGCTACGGGGACAACACCCGGGCGGCCCTCATCGCCCGGGGGCTGGCGGAGATGGCCCGGGTGGTGACCGCCCTGGGCGGGAGGGTGGAGACGGTCTACGGCCTCGCGGGCCTGGGGGACCTCGTGGCCACCGCCACCAGCCCCCACTCCCGCAACCGCGCCGTGGGACAGCGGATCGGCCGGGGGGAGGGATTGGACGAGATCCTGGCGGGCATGCGGATGGTGGCCGAAGGGGTATACGCCGCCGAGGTGTTCCACGACCTGGTCCGGGAGCTGGGGGTGGAGGCCCCCATCGCCGCCGCGGTGTACCGCGTGCTCTATCAGGGGGAACCGCCCGGGGAGCAGATAGACCGCCTCATGCTCCGCCCACCCAAATGGGAATGGTGAGGGCCGCGCCTCTCACGCTACCATAACCCGATGGGCATCTTCGAGCGGGTGAGGGAGGAGGTGCGGCGCCGGGGGCTCCTTTCCCCCGGGGATCACGTGCTCGTCGCCGTCTCCGGGGGGCCGGATTCCATGTGCCTCCTCTATTGTCTCTGGTGGCTCAGGCGCGACTACGAGCTCAGGCTCACCATCGCCCACCTCGACCACGGGATCCGCCCCGACTCCCACCGGGACCTGGAGGCCGTCCGCTGGGCCGCCGAGGACCTCAGCCTTCCCCTGATCCACGGGCGCCGGGACGTGCCCGCCTTCGCCCGCGAACGCAAGCTGAACCTGGAGGAGGCGGCGCGGATCGTGCGCCGGGAGTTTTTGGAGCGGGCCGCGGAGGAGGCCGGCGCGGGGAAGATCGCCCTGGGACACACCCGCACCGATCTCGCGGAGACGGTCCTCATGCACCTCCTGCGGGGCGCGGGGCCGGGGGGGCTCCGGGGCATGCTGTTCGCCTCCCCTCCCTACATCCGCCCCCTCCTGTGCGTCTCCCGGGGGGAGACGGAGGAGTTCTGCCGGGCCCACGACATCCCTTACGTGGTGGATCCCACCAACCTGGACACAAAGCTTTTGCGCAACGCCATCCGCCTAGAGCTCCTCCCCTATTTGGAAAAATTCGCGCCGGACCCCGAGGGGGCATTGGCGAGATCGGCGGAGCTCTGGGCCGAGGCCGAGGAGGCTCTGGAATGGGCCGCGGAACGGGCCCTGGAGGAGGCCCGCCTCGGCGACGACGCCCTCTCCGTGAGCCGGTTGAGTGAGATGCCGCGGAGCCTGCGTGCCCTGGTGGTCCGGGCCATGGCGGCGGAACGCCTGGGATCCGAGCGTGGGATCGACCGGGTCCACATCGAGCAGGTCCTCCACATCCTGGAGAAAGAGGGTGGCCTCGCCATGGCCACCTTGCCCAAGGGGCTGGTGGTGGAGCGGTGGCGGGATCGCCTCCGCTTCCGCATCGCTTCGCCGGGTTCCGAGGAAAGTGCTGCCGTCGAGGGGGAGTGGGAGCTCCCCCTGCAAGGGGAACGGGAGATCCCCGAGCTCGGCTGGAGGTTCAAACTTTCGCTCATCCCGCGGCCGGCGGAGCTGCAGCCCCCCTCCCCTTACGTGGCCTACATCGATCCCCGCAAGGTGACCCCGCCCCTCTCCGTGCGCACCCGCCGCCCCGGGGACCGCATCCGCCCTCTGGGCTTTCCGAAACCGAAGAAGCTCAAGGACGTCCTCT
>JAJRVI010000177.1 GCA_024277405.1 Fidelibacterota bacterium | reverse complement strand
TCGCCGCGGCTCGGGGCCTGCAGGCACGGGGGCTCACCGCCTACGTCTACACCGGCTCCTACACCCTCCCCCCGGTCACCCTCACCGGCTCGGTGGCCCGGGACCTCGTCCTCATCCCCGAGGTCCTGGGGGTCAAGGTCGCGATCTCCGACCACCGCTCCTCCCAGCCCGGCCCCCGGGAGCTACTGGGGATCGCCGCCGAGGCCCGCATCGGGGGAATGCTCGCCGGCAAGCGGGGCATCGTGCACGTACACGTCGGGGGCGGGAGGCGGGGGCTCGAGCCCCTGTTCCGCGCCGTGGACGACGGGGATATCCCCATCTCCCAGTTCCACCCCACCCACGTGGGCCGCTCCGCCGAGATCCTCGCCCAAGCGGCTGACTGGGCCCGGCGCGGCGGCTCCTTCGACATCACCGCCCCTCCGGCTGATCTCCTCCAGGGGTTGGAACGGGCCTTCCTCGAGCTGGAGAGGGCAGGGGTCGACTGGGGGAGGGTGACCATGAGCTCCGACGGCGGGGGGAGCCGGCCCCGGTTCGACAGAAACGGTAACCTGGTGGCCTACGATTACTTCGGCGTCGAGACCCTGTGGGGGGCGGTGCGCTACCTCCACGCCAAGGGCGGATACCCCCTGGAACGCCTTCTCCCCCTGGTTACGGAAAACCCTGCCCGGATCTTGGGGATCCCGGGAAAGGGGAAGCTGGAGGTCGGATATGACGCGGACCTCCTCGTCCTCGGAGACGAGTTCGCCATCGAAGGGGTCTACGCCCACGGAGTGCGGTTACTCTGAGGGCGCGAGGAGCTTTTCCAGGGAGGCGATGGCCTCACGGAGGTACCCGAGGTCGATCGTGCCGTGCGGGCTCGGGGTCTCGGCGATGCGGGCGGGGATCTGGAGCCGCCGCGGGTCGAACCCCTCCCGCAGCTTGAACGCGTACTTGCGCCGCAGGATATCTTCCCCCAGGACCCGGAGTTCCTCCTCGTCCCGTTCGATCCCGAGCGCGAAGAGGCAGTTGCTACAGGTACCCAGGTCGTAAAGGCCCCGGGCGAAGAAGCACACCACCAACGATGAGAGGATCTGACGCCGGGCCTCCTCGGCGAACAAAGCCCGGGCGAGTTCCTCGGGAGATCTACTTTTACCTTCCCGCAGATCGGCCTGGTCCAGGGCGTAGCCCGCGGAATCCAGGTGGGAGTGGCGCGCCCCCATGAGGTAGGTGAGGTACGTGCCGGGGCCGGTGTGGTAGCCGGCCATCTCGTTCCCCCCGAAGGCGAGGGCGAATTCCTCCCCGCCGTAGCGGGCCACGGCCGCCGTTACCCCGCGGGCGAGGTGATCGTAGAGCTCCCCCTCCCGGCGGGCGATGCGGCGGGCCATCTCCACGTACACCCCGTAATCGCCCCAGCGGGGGACGAGCCCGCCGGTATCCCGCTCCGTGATGAGCCCCCGCCCGAAGGCCTCGGTGGCCCAGGCGAGGACCACCCCGCAGCTCATGGCATCGAGGCCCAGATGCTCCACGGTGTCCATGAGCCGCAGGAACCCCTCGGGGTCCTCCCCGCCGAGCATCGTGCCCAGGGCGTAGATGGGTTCGTAGTCGTAAGAGACGAAGGTCGTCTTGTAGAAGAAGGCCTCGTCGGGATACGGCTCCCTGAGGGCGGCGAGGTGGATGCAGGCCACCGGGCACCCGGCACACGCCAGCCTCCGCCCCAAGTATCGCTCCGCCATCCGCTCCCCGGTGAACGGGGGCTCCCCAGGATAACGGGCGGCGGCGAGGTTGCGGACGGGGAGGGCGCCGATGGCGTTCAGGGGGCGCACGTTCTGCGGCGTCCCCAGATCGTGGTATTTTTTGAAGAGCTCGGAGCGTACCGCCCGCTCGTGGAGCTCGCGGTAGAGCTTCGCGTAGCCGGCCCTGTCCGCGACGGGGACGCGCCCTTTGCCGATGATGACCACCGCCTTCAGCTTCTTGGCCCCGAAGACGGCTCCCAGGCCCAGCCGGCCGAAATGGCGGTAGCTCTCGGCCACCACGCTGGCGTAGGTCACCAGCCTCTCCCCCGCCACCCCGATCCGGAGGATGGTCCGGGTCCCGGCCCCGCCCTCCCGCTCGCGGATGATCCGCCCCACGGTGAAGGACGATGACAGGCCCCAGAGGGCCCGGGCGTCCCGGAAGTGGACTTTGTCCCCTTCGATCACGATGTAAACGGGGATGTCGCTCCGCCCGGTGATCACCACCGCGCCGTACCCCGCGAGCCTGAGGGCCACCGCCGAGCGCCCGCCGCAGTGGGACTCACCCAGGTTGCCGGTGTGGGGGGACTTGAACATGGCCACCGTCTTCGAGGCCAGGGGGAAAAGAGAGGTCAGCGGCCCCACCGCCAGCACGATGGGGTTCTCCGGGGAGAGGGGATCGGCCCCCGGGGGGCAGTGCTCCTGGAGGAGCTCGATGGCGGCACCGGTCCCCCCTAGGCGCTTTTGAAAGAGCTCGGGGCGTTCCTCCACCCAGTGGCGGTGGGCCGAGAGATCGATGAACAGGACCCGCGTGAGCTGCCTATCCACCGGCCACCTCCTCGTAGGCGAGCACCCCGTGGGGGCAGAACTGGGCGCAGAGGCCGCAGTGCCGGCAGATCACGGGCTTCCCCCGCTCCTCGTCCCAGAACACGGCCCCGATGGGACACGCGCGGACGCACATCCCGCAGCCGATGCATTCCCCCAGGTCCACCCGCACCCCCACCTCGGCCTTGCGGATGGCGTCCACGGGGCAGGCGGCGAGGCAGGAGGGATCCTCGCAGGCCCGGCAGACGACCACCACGAACCCCCGCTCCATCACGCCCACCGAGCGCACGGCGATGGCCGAGCGGGCCAGGCCCCCCTCCCCGAACCGCCGCGCGCAGGCGAACGCGCACAGGAGGCAGTCCACGCACCGATCCACGTCCACCACCGAGAGTCGCTTCGCCATCGGTTTTCACTTTACAACCGCCCCCCGGGCGCGCAAAATTTCAATAAACCTGCAATCCATTCATGCCTTGAATGATCATCATTCAGTCCTGTCCAACGGTTAAGGGAGCGAGACCTCTCGCGAGGCTCAGCCCAGAAGTTCTCCTATCAGGGAGAGCCAATCCCTGAGGAGACGCGTGACCAGGAAGTTCTCCCGCACGTGCGCCCTCCCGGCCTCCCCCATGCGCGCCCGGAGGCCCGGATCCCGCAGGAGGGAGAGGACCCGTTCCGCCGCGGCGTCGTAGTCGCCAGGTGCCACCAAGAAGCCGGTCTCCCCATCCCTCACCTGCAGGGGGATCCCTCCCACCGCGGTGGCCACCACCGGGGTCCCCTTCCACAGGGCCTCGGAGACGGTCAACCCGAAGCCCTCCCGGGTGGAAAGCTGCAACACCACCGCCGCCGCGCGCTGGAGGGCGTTCACCAACAGCTCGTCCGTCTCGGTGATGAGGTGCACATCGGGGAGCGTCGCGGCCCCCTCCCTCACCCGGTCGAAGATCTCCGGACCCTCGGGGTCGTCTCCCGCCATGTTCCCCAGCATGACAAGTCGGGCCTCGGTCCCCTCCCGGACCCGGCGGTAGACCTCCAGCACACCCAGGGGGTCCTTCCACTTGTCGAACCGGGATACCTGGACGATCAGGGGCTTATCGAGGGGGATCCCGTATTGGGCGAGCTTCCTTTCCACCTCTTCCTGAGGCAGCTCGCGATTTATGGGGGAGAAGGGGTCGATGGCCGGGGGGATGATGAAGGTCTCGGTGGGGAGGTCCGCCTTGCGAAATGCCTCCGAGGAGACCACCACCGCGTCGTAGCGCAGGATATAGGGCTTGAGCAGTTCCCAAACGCGCGCGTTCGGCGCGGAGAGGTCGATGTGGCACCGCCATACCCAGGGCTCGCGCTTCTCCCGGGAGGCGATGGCCGGCAGGGGCTGGGGATCGTGGATGATCACCACGTCGTGATCGAACGGTGAGTAGCGCGCGAAGAACTCGTTGACCCGGAAATAGGTGGCGAGCTCCTCCTCGCCGGGAAAGACCTCCTCCCCTTGCAGGGCGTTGTGGAACTTCTTCGTCGCCGCGAAGAGCTTCGGCTCGCCGAAGAGCACAACCCAATCGGCGTCCAGTCCCACGTCGTTCATCAGGGGCACGAGGCTCCGGAGCATCCCCGCCACGCCACCGCCGTGATAGGTGGAGTTCACGTGCAGCACCCGCAGGCCCTGCAACCCACGGGCCAGGGAGACGATCTCGGCGATCGCTTCCGCACCGGCATGCGTTATGTAACGCTCGATCATTGCACCTCCTCGGGTTTCCGACGGTCCGGCGTCGTCCCTATTTGACCGCGCCGCCGATCAATCCGCGCACGAAGTAGCGCTGCAGGAAGATAAAGACCAGCAATGGTACCAACATCGTGATCAGTGCCCCAGCACTCAATAGGCCCCAATCCACGTGGTACTGTCCCCGAAGCAGGGGTATACGCTGGGTGAGGACCATGCGGTTGGGATCGAAGATGAGGATCAGGGCGAGGAAGAAATCGTTCCACACCCAGGTGAACTGGAGGACCATCACCGACGCCAGGGCGGGCAGCATCAGGGGGAAGATCACGTAGAGGAAGGTCTTCAGCCGCCCGGCCCCGTCGATCCGGGCCGCCTCCTCGAGCTCCACCGGCAGGGTCTCGATATATCCCCGCAGGAAGAACACCATCCAGGGGAGACCCCAGGCGCTGTGGGCGAGGACCAGCCCGGTGAGGCTGTTGAGGAGCCTCAGCGCGTGCATCTGACGGAAGAGGGGCCAGGCGATCATCTGCTGGGGGAGCGCGAGGAGCAACCCGATCAACATGAGGAGCGGCCCCCGTCCGGGGAAGCGCAGCCGGCCCAGCCCATAGGCCATCAACGAGGCGACGAAGGTGGGAAGTAAGGTGGCCCCGATGGCCACCTGAAGCGAGTTCCGGAGCCCCATCCCCAGGGCAGCTGTGGGGTGCGTCCATGCGTTGACGAAGTTCTTGATGGAAAAATGAAACGGTGGATACCACCACCCGTACAGAACTTCCCGCGAGGGCCGCAGGGCGGTCATCACGATCCCGATGAAGGGAAGCGCCCAGATAACCGCGATGCTGAGGGCGATAGATTTCGCGAGGATGTTCCGTTTACGCACCACTACCTCCTGAGCCGCCGCCGGGCGAACCAATACCCTACCGGGAGGCTGAACAACGTGATGAGGGTGGCGATGGCGGAGGCCCGATAGGGATCCAGCTCCCGGAACGCGGCGAAGTACATCTCCAACGCCAGGACGTTGGATGCCCCCCCGGGCCCGCCCATGGTGGCCACGTACACGATGTCGAAGATCTTGAGCTCCCACAGGAAGGTCATCGCCGCCACCACCAGGGTCACCGGCCGCAGGAGCGGCAGGGTGATGTAGCGGAACTGTGCCAGCTCCGACGCCCCGTCGATCTGCGCCGCCTCGTATAGCTCCCGATCGATGGTGGAGAGCCCAGCGGAGTGCAATACCATGCTGAAGCCGGTCCACAGCCAGATAGACCCGATGACCAGCGCCAGGAGGGCGGTCTCCGGGTACGCCACCCATCCTGCGGACCAGGGTATCGGGGCCCCCAGGGCCCCGAGGATCTGGGGAACCATGCCCGCATGCTTATCGAAGAGGAACCGGATGATCACCCCTCCTACGATCAGGGGAGTGACGATCCCCAGATAGATGGCGCCCCGTGCGATCCCTACCCACCAGCTTTTGATCTTGGAGAAGACCACGGCCAGGATCAGCCCGAGCCCCACGGTGAACGGGAGGTGGACGAAGATCCAGACCAAATTGTGGAACAGGGCCCCCCAGGGGGGCTCCCGCCGCAGGAAGCGCGAGAAATCGAGGATCTCCCGGTCCCGGAAGAGCGCGACGAAATTGGACGGACCGGCGAAGCCCTTGGCGTCGAACAGACTGAACCACAGGGTCCGGATGGAGGGCCAGATGACGAAGAACCGTATCAGCACCAGGCCGAGGAAGAGGAACCCGAGGGCGGCGAGCCACTCCTCCCTCCGGCCCCGGCGGGGTAGCCGCCAAAAAAGGAGGGGAAGCCCCTTCCGGGACTTCCCCTCCCTCGTGCCCTTCGGTTCAGCCCTTGGGGAACTTCTCATCGAGGACGCGGAGCACATCGTCCAGGGCCCCGGGCTTCACCCACAGGAGCTTGAGCTGGTCCCAGAAGGCCGCCTGCCACTCGCCGCCGATGGTGTCGTCCATATCGGGGACGAGGGAGAAGCCCTCCAGGGCCTTCATCAACGCCCGCTCGGCGGGAGGATAGGCCGTGGGCGAGACGTCGGCGCGCACCACGAGCTTCCCACCGCCGGCGGCCCGCAGCTCCTGGCCCTCCTTGCTCATGAGGAAGGCGGCGAGCTTCTTCGCGTCTTCGAGGCGCTTGGAGTACTTGGGCACGAAGAAGATATCGGGGCCCCCGGTCACCGCCTTGGCGCCGGGGAGGGCGAAGACGCCCAGGTCGGACGGATCATCTACCATCCCCGTGATCCAGTTGCCCATGAAGTAGATCCCGTACTTACCCTCCCACCAAAGGTCGAGGGCGCTGGTCCATTCGATGGGCTCGGAGGCGTAATCCAGGTAAGGGACGAGGTAGTCCTCGAACACGGCGCGGACCTCGGGGGATTCCCATTTGACCGTTCCGTCGATGAGGCCGAGGAAGGTGTTGACGCCGCCGTACGCCAGGATGAAGTGCTCGGTGGTGTCGGAGAGCGGCCACCCCACCCCGTCGCCGGAGGCAGCGGCGTCCTCGACCCCGGGGATCGCCTTGATCCGCTTCAGCAACGAGATGAAATCGGGCCAAGAGGTGGGCGGCTTCAGGTTGTACTCCGCGAAGAAGGACTTCCGATACCAGAACCCAGGTTTCACGAAGACCACGTATGGGACACCCACCGTCCGCCCGTTCACCACCAGGGGGCTGACATAGGCGAAGGGGACGTCAGCGATCACGTCGGTGAGGTCGGCCATGTGATCGGCGAACTTCGCGATCCACCAGCCCCACATGAAGATCACGTCGCCGGGAGCCATTCCAGCCCCGAACTGGGCCGGGAGGACCTTGCTCAGGTCCTCGGCGCGCATCGTCCGGTACTCATAGTCGATACCCGTCTTCGCCTTAAACGCATCGAGTACGGCGATGAAGGGATCCGCCTCGGCTCCGGACCAAGGCCCGATCACGACGAGCTTTTCCGCCCACGCCCCGACGAACAGCACCGAAACTCCCAACAAGATGCCCAATACACGCCACCAACTACGCATGGGTGATCCCTCCTTTGTTTATCGTTCTTTCGTTGCCCTCGCGAGCGTTAAGGAAGACTTCCCGCCAGCTATCACCTCCCCCGCGAGGAGATGTTCCGGGTGGTCGAAGAGCTCCCGCACCACCGCCATGGCGGCCCCCAGGGCGCCGGGGACCTTGGTGACCCGGGCCCGCCGCAGCTCCACCGGACCGATGGGCTCGCCCTTCAGGGCCCCCTCGACCCGGGCCCGCACCGCCTCCTCCACGGGGACGCCCAGCTCCCCTAGCTCCTGGGTGTTGAGGACCACCACGTCGGGGTCGAGGAGCGCGATGGCCTGGACGATGTGGGGGGAGAGCTTGTCCGCGATGGCGGCGGCGGCCTCCGCGGGGGACACGCCCTCGATCTCCTCGGGGTCGACGAACGCCCCGTGCAGGGTGCCGCCGTTCCCGTGGGCCCCCCGATAGAGTTGTCCACGGATGAGGAGGCACGCTCCCATGCGCACGTCCCCCCGGATCCCCGAGCGGAAGGCCACATACAGGAGGACCCTATCGGTAAGCCCCTCCTTCTCCGCCTCGGCCAGGGCCATGAAGTGGACGTCGTGTCCCACGGTGACCGGGACCCCCAGCTCCTCCTCCAGGATCTCTCGGGCGGGGACCCGTATCCAGGTGGGGAGGTTCTTCCCCTTGACGGTGACGGCGTTCCCCTCGAAGAAGATCGGCATCCCCACCCCCACGCCGCCCACCAGATCACGGGAGATCGCGAGCTCCTCGAGCCACGAGGAGAGCGAGGCCGCCAGCTCCCGGAGGGCCTCATGGGGGGAGGCCAGGG
Source organism: Fidelibacterota bacterium (assembly GCA_024277405.1). Classification (GTDB taxonomy): domain Bacteria; phylum Bipolaricaulota; class Bipolaricaulia; order Bipolaricaulales; family Bipolaricaulaceae; genus UBA3571. The sequence continues at coordinate 3,579 of JAJRVI010000177.1, read as the reverse complement.
GCTCCGAGAGGCGGAGGGCCCGCTCGGCGTGGATCGTCCCGGCGAGGTCGGCGACCACGAGGTAGAGTCCGGGGAGCTCGAGATCGGCGCCCACGGCGAACCGGGCGCGTTCGTTCAGTCCGAAGAGGACGGCGGGACGACCTCCCCGCTCGCGGCGCTCCCCGAATTCCCTGATGAGCCCCCGCCGCAAGAGCTCCTTGACGAGCTTATCGAGGGTGGGACGGGAAACGTGGAGGACCTCCTCCATCTCACGGCGGGTGAGGGGCCCGCGGGACCATAGGGCGCGCACGAGCTGGGCGGCTTTCTCCCCCCGACTCATCACCAATATTTTAGCAAAATCTTTTCAAAAAGTCAATCCATATCCCCGCGGGAAAGGGCCACGATAGCTGGGCACGGACCGCGACGGCCCGCGTCGCGGCCCGTGCCCGGGTCATCCGCCCCGGCTCAGAAGCGCGCGCTCAGGCCGAAGCGGTGTGAGGGGGCGAATATCGGGTGGGTGAGGAGAGCGTAGTCCAACGTGAAGCCGTTGAACTGGACGCCCAGGCCGAGGGCGAACTGGAGCCCGGCCCCGGCCATGGCCACCCCGCCGCGCACCTCGAACATGGGGGAAAAACGGACGCCCACGCCCAAGCGCAAGCCCCTGGCGTAGTCCATGGCCACCTTGGCGAAGGGGGTCACCAACGCCACGCCGGCCCGCATCGCCATCGTCCAGGATTCCCGGTGCTGGACGTCGGCGAAGGTGATCCCGAACCCGATATCCTCCACCGCGATCCCGAACCGGAGCTCCCACGGGCCCAGGGGCATGATCCCCAGCGCCCCCAACGACAGCGATAGCCCGGACCCCATCTGATCGGCGAGCTGTGCCCGATCGTAACGGATGCTGACCCCCACCCCCCAGCGGAGGGCCGGGGCGCGGAACCCGAAGAGATCGCCCGGGATCCCCGCGCCCACCGCGGCCCCCATGTGGGAGAAACCCAGCGCGGACCCCCCGGGGACGTCCTCGATCCCGCCCGCGGAGAGGGCGGTGAACGCCGCGGCGAAGGGCCCGAACGCGCCGGCGAGCCAGATCACCGAGGAGAGGCCCCCCATATGAGCCAGGTAGCCGGAGTCGAGGGCCATGCCCCGGCCCCAGCTCAGACCGGCGGGGTTGAAGATGAGGGCGTCGGTCCCCTCAGCCAGGGCGCAATAGGCCCCCCCGTACCCGGCGGCCCGGGCGGAGGGCTCGAGGTCGAAGGGGTTTATCAGACCCTGGGCCGAGGCAAGCCCGCCGATCACGATCAGGAAAAGGCCAAGGAAATAATGCCTCATCGTCACCCTCCTCGGCGGACCACGAGGATCCGCCCCACCGCGGAGCGAATGGCCCGCCCGTCCGCATCCTGGCCGGTGATGACGAAGAAGTAGAGCCCGCTGGGGACGTCGGCCTCCGCCGTGCTACGGAGGTCCCACGTGTAGGCGTTGACGCCGAGGTTGAGTTGGGTCTCGAACACGAGCCGGCCCATGAGGTCGAAGATCAGGAGCCGCGCCTCGCTCGTCCCCGCGGGGAGGAAGTACACGATGGTCGCCCGGTCGGAGACCGGATTCCTCTCCACGTACGCCCCGACCGCGGGGCCGCCGGGGCGGCGGATGTAGATGACCTCCTCGTACCAATCGCTCCACTGATCGCTCCCCCCGGCGTCCCTGGCGCGTACCCGCACGGTGTACACGCCCTCGCGGGCGTAGGTATGGGTCACGGGCGGGGCGTCGGTGGAGTCCCCGTTCCCGTCGCCGTCGAAGTCCCACTCCCAGTCGGTGATCGCGTCGTCGTCGGGGTCCTGGGCGGTGACGCTGAACTCCACCTCCTGGCCGGCCACCGGCTCGGTCGGGGAGTAGGTGAGGGAGGTGATGAGGGGAGGCCGGTTCATGACGACGATGTCATGGGTGGCGGGCTCGCTCTCCGCGCCCCGGGCGTCGCGCACCACCAGGGTGACGGTATAAGTGCCGGCGGCCCAGTAGCGGTGCGTCACGGGGGCGGTGGGGTCGTCAGCGGGCGCCTCGATCTCGAGGACCGTCCCGTCGTCGAAGTCCCATCGGGCCCACACGATCTCGTCGTCGTCGGGGTCGGTGACCTGGGGGGTGAACGTGATCTCCTGGCCCACGCCGGGGTCGGCCGGCGACCAGGAAAAGTCGGCCTGGGGCGGTTGGTTCGGCCGCTCCTGGACGGCGATCTGCTTCGCGGTCGAACCCTCCAGCCCGCGGGCGTCGCGCACGGTGAGGGTCACGGTGAAGGTCCCGCCGTCGGGGTAGGTGTGGGTCACGGCCTCGGGCGGCCCGTCGCGCACGATCGGGTCGGTCCCATCGCCGAAGTCCCACCGCGACCACACGATGGCGTCGCCGTCGGGATCGGTCACGTCCGGGGTGAACGTGATCTCGTCCTCCCAGGTGGGCTCCAGGGGCGTCCAGGAGAAGTCCACCTCCGGCCGGTGGTTGAGCTCGATGGTGAAGGTGGCGCCGGAGGCCACGGTGGCCTGATAGGTTGCGCCGTTCTCCAGGTGGTGCACGGTGGTCTCGATCTGGATGGTGCGCCCCACGGCCGCCACCTCCGGGGCGGCGACGGTGATCCAGAGCCAGAGTTCCATGGAACCGTCATCGGCCACGGCGTTGTTCTGGAGGGTGGAGATGGTGATCCCGCCGGTATCGAACCCGGCGACGTCGGTGGTCTCACCCAGGAGGTCCCCGGCCGCGTTGCGGACCTCAACCTTCGCGATGTCGGAGGCCTCGGCGGTGCCGAGGTTCTTGATCACCACCGGGTTGATGGTGACGCCGTCTCCGTTCTCATCCCGGTCCTCGAGGCGGATCACCTGGGCCACGAACCGCTGGCCCGTGTACACCGTGGCCGAGTCCTGAGCGATATCCTCGGCATACTCGAACCCCGGATCGCGCAGCTCCACGATCGCCGGGAAATCCACCGTCTGCGTCTCGTATGTCCCCGCCCCCTCCTCTGTTCTAACCTTCACGCGGGGTTGGAGGGTGTGGCCTGGGGTAATGTCCTCATCGATTTGATACAGAATTTGGAGGGTAAGACTTCCGTCATCGCCGCTCAGCGGTCGGTTGATACCCAACCACACCCCCCCGGGACTGGCGAATCCCGCGAAATCTGCGGGCCAGAAGGTGTCCACTACGGCTCCCTCGGCCTTCACGGTTATCTTGGCAATTTCTGCGTCTCCCGCCGTGCCGAGGTTCCGAACCCAGATCCCTGTAACCGTGGGGACTTCTCCGTTCACATCGTCATCCCGGACCACGATGGTCTGGGTAAGGATCTCCCCCGGGTTCAGTACCCCCGAGGCCGGAGCTGTGCTCTGCTCTTCAATCTCTTCCACGCCTGCGTTGCGGATGGTCTGTACTGTGGGCGCTCGGGAAATTTGTGTAAAGGCTTGACCCTGCTCTGATAGCCCAATGACTATTTCCGTTTGAACAGTACGCCCGTCGGTTGGGGCAGGAGCAACCTCGATTTCCACCAGGATCTCAATTGAACCATCATCAGCTATCCAACCATCCCACGCTGTGGTGGGGTCTTCCAAAAAAGAACCAGCGGGGATAGGC
>JAJRVI010000176.1 GCA_024277405.1 Fidelibacterota bacterium | reverse complement strand
GGGAGAAGTAAACGATCAGTTCGGAGATGAAATGGTTCCCGGCGGGGAAGTAAACGGTGAGGTCCTTCTCCCGATCCCCCATGGCGTTGTTGCGGATGTTGATGAGCCCCATGAGGCCGGAGATGTGGTCGGCGTGTCCGTGGGAGAGGAACACCCGTTGGATGGCGTAGACCTTGTTCTCCAGGAACGAGCTCACCCCCTCCCCGCAGTCGAACAGGATCCTGTCGGGGGCGTAGTAAAACCAGGTTGAATAGAGCGCTTTGGAGTATGCGATCAGTTTCATCGGCCTCCTCCGTTCCCGAGCTCGACGAGGTCACATCGCCTCCGGAAGCGCCGCGAAGGACCCGAAGCGATTATAACCTGGGCATCTTCTCGCTTCTAAAGCTAAAATTGTGGGCTATGCTCGATATCCAACGGATCCGAGAAGACCCGGAGGGGGTGCTCGCGCGCCTGCGCCGCCGCGATCCCTCCATCTCCCTCGATCGCCTCCTCGAGCTCGACGCCAAGCGGCGGGAGTTGATCCGGCGGGTGGAGTCCCTGCGCCACGAACAGAACAGGGGGTCCGAGGAGGTGGCGAGGCTCCAGCGGGACGGGAGGAAGGACGAGGCCCGGGCCCTCATCGCGCGCCTGCGGGAGCTCTCCGCCGAGCTCAAGGCCCTGGAGCGGGAGCTCGGGGAGGTCCAACGGGAGCTCCGCGAGGAGCTGCTCGCGCTCCCCAACCTCCCCCACGACTCGGTCCCCCCGGGGCCGGACAAGGTGGTGCTGCGGGAGTGGGGGGAGAGGCCTGGGTTCGACTTCGAGCCCAAGAACCACGTGGAGCTCGGGAGGGCGCTGGGGATCCTGGACTTCGAGCGGGCGGCGGCCATCGCCGCGGCCCGGTTCCCCCTGTATCGCGGCGCCGGGGCCCTGCTCGAGTTCTCCCTCCTCCACTGGATGCTCGAGCTCCACGTGCGGGAGCACGGGTACACCCCGATCCTCCCCCCGATCCTCGCCAACAGGAGGTCGTTCGAGGTCTCGGGGCAGCTCCCGAAGTTCGCCGACGAGCTCTATCACTGCCCCGCCGACGACCTGTTCCTCAACCCCACGGCGGAGTCCCTGCTCGTCAACCTCCACCGGGACGAGATCCTCTCCGAGGACGACCTCCCCCTGCGGTATGTGGCCTATACCCCCTGCTTTCGCCGGGAGGCGGGGACGTGGGGCGAGGCCCAACGGGGCCTCATCCGCATGCACCAGTTCAACAAGGTCGAGCTCTTCCACTACACCACGCCCGAGCGCTCCTACGCGGACTTGGAGGAGCTCATCGGACACGCCGAGGTGATCCTCCAGCGGCTGGGGCTCCACTACCGCGTGACCCTCCTCCCCGCCGACGACCTCGCCCACCAGTCGGCGAAGACCGTGGACATCGAGGTCTGGCTCCCGGCCCAGGGGCGCTACTACGAGGTCTCCTCCTGCTCCAACTGCGAGGATTTCCAGGCCCGCAGGGGAAACATCCGCTACCGTCCCCGGGGAGGGGGGAAACCCCGGTTCGTCCACACCCTGAACGGCTCCGGCCTCGCCACCTCGCGCCTCTTCGCGGCGATCCTGGAGCAGAACCAGCGCCCCGACGGCTCGGTGGTCCTGCCCGAGGTGCTGGCGGAGCGGCTGGGGATCGGCGTCCTCCGCTGACGCATCCCCGGGGAGCCCCGCGGGGGTAGGCGGTAACGGACGTCACGGAAGGTTGTCCTGCGGGAAAGGCCTTTTTCCGCAGTAGAATGCTGTGTCAAAGATCCAGGAAGGAGGGGATGTGATGAGGAGGGTTTTGTTACCGCTTCTGGGCGTGGCGCTCTGCGGAGCCCTCGCCCTCTCGCAGTGGGCCCCACATGACCCAATCTATATCTTCGGAGATGAGGACTTCACCTGGGAGAACGGCGTCGTGAGGGGTTCGGGGACGCCGGACGATCCCTACGTCATCGAGGGCTGGGTCATCGACACCCTGGGATACGACTACGGGATCTACATCGACAACACCACCGCCCATTTCGTGATAAAGAACTGCGTCATCCGCTACCCCCAGGAGAAGGCGGGTATCTTCCTCTCGGCGGTCAAGAACGGGGTGATCGAGGACAACGCCATCTGGGGCGGACGGGTGGCGATCCAGCTCCTGGCGACGAACAAGGTCACCATCCGCCGGAACGCCATCGGCTACTGCGACTACGGCATCCTGATCTCCACCGGCTCCGACGACAACCTCATCTACGAGAACTCCATCGTGGCCTGTGGCCTCCCCGCGCGGGATGAGGGCCTCAACAACCGCTGGTACCACGAGGGCAAAGGGAACTACTGGTCCGACTACCGGGGGGTGGACCTGGATAAGGACGGGATCGGGGATTCGTCCTACGAGATCGTGCCGGACCGGTTCCCCTTGATGGAACCACCGGTGGAGCTGCCCCCCGAAGCCCGGCCCATGCGCACCCTGGACCTCGCCGCGGTGGAGAAACGGGGCATCGTGGCCCTGGCGCCGGGGAGCCTTGTCCGCCTCTCCGCGGTGGACGTGGGCGTGGGCGTGGACAAGATCTTCTATCGCCTGGAGGGGAAGGACTGGCAGGTGTACTCGGAGCCGTTCCCCCTGGAGGGCACCGCGGTCGTGCGCATGGAGTATTACGCCGTGGACAAGCTCGGGAACCGCGAGCCGACCAAGTCGCTCACCATCTACCTCGACGCCGCGCCGCCGGTGACCCGCATCGTCCCCGGCGACCCCCACTATTACGCCCCCGACGGGAAGCTCTGGGCCACCTCGCACACGCCGTTCGAGCTCAAGGCCGAGGACGATTCCGGCGTGGCCCACATCTTCTACCGCATCGACCAGGGCAAGTGGCGTGCCTACGAGGGCCCGTTCTACATCCCCGGCCCCGAGGGGCCACACATGCTCGAGTACTACTCCATAGATCTCTACGGAAACCGCGAGGCGGTGCAGTCGGTGGTGGTGTGGAAGGACGATTCCGCCCCCGAGACGACCAGCGCCCTGCAGGAAAAGGAGGAAGAGAGCCCTTTTGAGGGAACCCCGGCCCCGGGAGGCGAGGCCCCCGGACCCGCTCCCCAGACGGGCTCGGCACCGGGGCCCGGGGCCACGGGGGGCCCGATGGGCTTCGTGGTGAGCCTGGTGAAGGTGGAATCGGTGGAAAACACCGGTGTGGGAAGCGACTGGTCCTTCGCCGTGTCCATGGACGGCCTATCCATGGAGTTCTCGCCGGAATCCCTGCCCATCATCGTCTACGAGGGGGAACCCCGGGAGCTCACGGTGGAGTTCACGGTCACGGAGGCCGACCAGCAGCGGGACGATGTCGGCGCGGGGACCATCACCCTCAGCCCCCCCTGGAGCCCGGGATCCCGGACCCTCGACGTCTGGGTATATGAGGACAACGTCCAGACCGCGGCCAAGAAGGCCCTGTGGCGGTTCACCCTGCAGGTGGAGAGGAAAAAGTAACGGGCCCGTCCGGGCCAGGCGATTGAGAGGGGGCGGTACGCCGCCCCCTCTTTTTACGCCGTCGCTTTGAAACGCGCGGCGCCCGGGTGGAAAAATGGAGGGATGCTCCTCAAGCGATATCGCCGACGGCGCCTGCGGGCGCGGGAGTTACCCCCGGATTGGCGCCGCGTCCTCGAGCGGAACTTCCTACACTACCGCCTCCTCCCGCCCGACGACCTCCGGGAGCTCCAGGGGCACATCCAGGTCTTCCTCGCGGAGAAGAGGTTCTTCGGCGGCGCGGGCCTCGAGGTCACCGACGAGATGAGGGTCACCGTGGCGGCCTACGCCAGTCTCCTCCTCCTACACCGGGAGACCGACTACTTCCCCCAGATGAGGACCGTGGTGCTATATCCCGCGGAGTACCTCGCCCCCTACCGCGAGCAGGACCCGAGCGGGGTGGTGATCGAGGGGTACCAGGTGCGCTCCGGTGAGGCGTGGCAGCGGGGGCCGGTGGTGTTATCGTGGGAGGCGGTGCTGCGGGACTCCGCCCGGGGCCGAGGCTGTCGCCACGTGGTGATCCACGAGTTCGCCCATCAACTCGATTACGAGAGCGGGGGTGCCGAGGGGACGCCGGCCATCGCGGGACGGGTGCCGCAGGACGAGTGGACGCGGGTGATGAACGCCGAATACCGGCGGCTACGACGGACGGCGCTCCTCGGGCGCCCCACGCTCCTCGACCGCTACGGGACCACGAGTCCCACGGAGTTCTTCGCCGTGGCGGTGGAGGCGTTCTTCATGTGTCCCCAGGAGCTCCATCGCCGCCACCCCGAGCTCTACGGGGCCCTCCGTGCCTTCTTCCGTCAGGACCCCGCCCGGGATTGGTCACCCGCGCCCGGGACGGACGCATGGGGCTAGACCTCTCCCCGCTCCACGAGGGCCAAAAAGGCCTTCACCACCTCGGGGTCGAACTGGGAACCCGCCCCCTCCGCGATCTCGCGGAGCGCCTCCTCCCGCGATAGGGCCCCACGGTAGGGGCGCTCGCTCGTCATGGCATCCCACGCGTCCACCACGGCGAAGATCCTGGCCGCCAGGGGGATCTCCTCCCCGCGGAGGCCCCGGGGATAGCCCGTCCCGTCCCAGCGCTCGTGGTGGCAGTAGGGGATGTCGAGCGCGAGACGCAGGAACTCGATCTCGGACAGGACCTCGTAGGCGTAGACCGGGTGCCGCCGCATCATCTCCCACTCGGCATCCGACAGCTGCCCGGGCTTGAACATGACGGAATCGGGTATCCCCAGCTTCCCGATGTCGTGCAGGAGCGCCCCCCACCGCATGTACATGAGCTCTTCCCCCCTCACCCCGAGCTCCCGGGCGAGCTTCACCGTCAGGTCCACCACCCGCTCCGTGTGCCCCTTGGTCTCGCGATCCCGGAGCTCCAGGAGCTGTCCCCAGCTCCGCAACGTGGCCTCGTAGGCGATCCGCAACTCGAAATTGGTCCGCTGCAGCTCGCTCAGCAGGTTCGCGTTCTCCACCGCGATCGCCGCCTGTGAGGCCAGCGCCTCCAGGAAATCGGTCCACTCCTCGGGGGGATGGGGCGGCTCGCGGTGGAAGACCTCCAGGACCCCCAGGAGGCGCTGCTTCGAGATCATCGGGGCGATGTGGAGGAAGCGGAACCCCTCCCCCCGGGCGATCTCCGCGAGACTGGAGAGGAGCTCGGGGGAGAAGGCGGAGAGGTCCAGGAACAGGGGGCGGCGGTCCCGGGCCACACGCCTGGCGAAGCTCCGGTTCAGGGGGATGCGGAGCCCGGCGATCCGGGCCTCGAACCCCCTGGCACCCGCGACCCGGAGGACCATGCTCTCCGGTTCGAGGAGGAGAACCACCGCGGCGTCCGCGCCGAGGCGGTCGAGGGTCTCCTCCAGGAGGACCTTGATGGTGAAGCGGGGGTCGAGGTTCGAGGTGATGGCGAGATCTATCTCCCGCAGCGTCTGCAGCCGTTCCAATCGCCGCTGGGTCTGTTCCAAGAGCCCGGCGCGCCGCAGGGAGGCGGCGGCGAGGTGGACCAACAGGTGGGCCCCCATCAGGTCCAGCTCCGAGAACCTCTCGGGATCGGCGCGGTCGCCCACCGCCGCCACCAGGGGAGGACCCCCCTCGCCGCCCAGGGGGACCAGGAGGGCCGCGCGCAACCCGAACGCCCGTCCCAGGACGCTCGCCCCGCTGTCGAGGTGGTGCAGGACCTCGCCGCGCCCCCGCTCCGCCGCCCGCGCGAGGGGCTCCCGGGGATCATCGCGGGGCAGGGCATAACCGGGCCGCTCGCCGGTGCCCTCGTCCCCCGCGATCGCACGCAGCACGAGCGCATCTCCCGCTTCGTCCACCTCCCAGACGGAGACCCAATCGGCGTCGAATGCCCTCCGCAGCCCCTCGGCGAGGGCGTCCAGGATCTCGCCGCGCCGCGCCAGCCGGGAGAGCTCCTCGGCCAACGTCAGGGCGTGGGCCTGGAACCGTTGGCGCCCCATGCTCTCGGGGTCGAGGAAGATGGTCGCTCCCCGTCGCGCCAACAGGAGGAGGAACTCCCCTCCGTGGGAGGACCAGGGGACGAGGTCGACCTCGACCGGGACCGGCTCCCCCTCGCGGGCGCACAGGGTGGTCCGATGGGGACGGTCCGCGTGACGGGACGCCGGCCCCCCATCACATTCCGTCCCGCGGGGACGGGCGTGCGCCTCGCGCAGGTGCGGGGGGATGATGACCTCCACCGGGCGGCCCACGAGTTCCCCGGGACCGTACCCCAGTAGCTCCCGGGACCGCGCATTGGCCCACCGGATCACCCCGTCCCGGTCC
>JAJRVI010000175.1 GCA_024277405.1 Fidelibacterota bacterium | reverse complement strand
GGAACTGCCAGCGGGTCATCCCGGCCAACTTGCGGGCCTTGCCCAACGAGAGCACACCCCGCTCGTATAGAGCTAAGGCCAGTTCCTTGCGCAGTTCCCGTTGCACTTCCTCAGGCGGTGGCTTCAAAGCGCTCACGACTTCCCCCGGAATTTCCAGCTGAACCGGCGGGTGCTGGAGCTGCCGGAGGAAAGATATTTATGGCGGCTGCGAAAGTAACCCAATTAGGGGGCAAGACCGAAGCCTTCGGTAACACGCATTTATGAGGCATCACGCCGCGCCGCTCGAAGGCCCCGGCGACGCGGGCGGGTGTAAAATGTGGTGAGATGGGGGGGCTTGCGGTAGCCGATGTAGTGGCGGAGGCGCGGCGCGTCCTGGGGGAGATGCTCCTCATCCTCGCCCACCATTACCAGCGGGACGAGATCGTGGACGTCGCCGATTTCCGGGGGGATTCGCTGGAGCTCTCCCGCCGGGCGGCGGCCTCGGCGGCGCGCTGGATCGTGTTCTGCGGGGTGCACTTCATGGCCGAGACCGCCGCCGTTCTGGCGCGAGAGGGCCAGCGGGTCCTCATCCCGCGGGAGGACGCGGGCTGCTTCCTCGCCCATACCATCGACTACCCCTCCCTGGTCGAGCTCTGGCGGGCGCTCTCGGGGATCATGGATCCGGATCGGGAGGTGCTTCCCGTGGCCTACGTTAACACCACCGCTGACGTCAAGGCGTTCGTGGGGGAGAAGGGCGGGGCCTGTTGCACCTCCTCGAGCGCGGAGGCGGTGCTCCGCTGGGCCTTTTCCCAACGCCCCCGGGTCCTGTTCGTCCCCGACCAATACCTGGGGAGGAACACCGCGCGGAGGCTCGGGATCCCCGACGACGACATCGCCGTCTGGGACCCCCGGTTTCCGGATCTCGACCGGGAGAGATTCGCGCGGGCGCGGCTCATCCTCTGGCGGGGGACGTGTAACGTGCACGTGCGCTTCCTCCCCGAGGACGTGGAGCGGGTGCGGCGGGAGCGCCCCGGCGTGAGGGTCGTCGTCCACCCCGAGTGCCGCCCCGAGGTGGTGGAGCTCGCGGACGAGGTCGGTTCCACCTCCTACATCATCAGGACGGTATCCGCCTCGCCGCCGGGATCGGCCTGGGCCGTGGGGACGGAGGAACGGCTTGTGGCCCGCCTGAACAAGGAGAACCCCGACAAGGAGGTCTTCTCCCTCGCCGAGGTCCCACCCTTCTGCAGCTACATGTCGCTCACGCGCCCGGGGGATCTCGCCGCGATCCTCGAGGGGCTGTTGCGGGGGGAGGAGCGGAACGTCGTGGAGGTGCCGCCGGAGATCCGCGACCCGGCCCGGGCGGCCCTCGAGCGGATGCTGGAGATCACGTCGGCCTGAGGGCGCGGATCCCCGCGATCCCTCGGCCGAGGGCCACGCGTGGATGAGGGCGAGGCGGTGACGAAAGGGGCGGACCCCCGTTCACCCGCCCCTTTCCTGTACCTGCACGCCTTCGGCTTCAGCTTACCCGCACGTGTCCCCCCGGTTCACCGAGGTGCTGGCGGCGTTGTTCCTCTCGTCGCATTCCTCCACCCTGTCCTTGCAGTCCACCATCGCGTGTACCGGGATGGGGAAGGACAACGCGCCCGGGGGCAGTGTCAGCTCGGCGCTGACATGATCGGTGCTCCCCGGCATGATGGTCCCCGCCCACGCCGTGGTCGATTGTCCGCCCGCGGTGATGCAGACGTACACGTTCGATGCCTTGACGGCACCCTGGTTCTTCACCCATACGTCCACGCGCACGCGGACCCGCTGTTGGGCATCGAAGTACCAGCAGGCCTTGATCTTCTTCACCACGAGATCGGGGCAACCCTCCTCCTGGGCCTCCGGGCCGGTGGTGGTGAACTTCACCCTGGCCAAGCCCTCGGCGAAGGAGACGACCGGCGAGGTGAGACACGAGGTCGCCATCGCGGGGTAGGGGACGTCGACGGTGGGCGCGGGCACGGCGAACCCGAACACCGCGGATGACCCCGGCATGATGCCGCAGTCCCCCAGCGGGGCCGTCCACGACCAGCCCGCCGGGAACCACGCGTTCACCAGCCAGCCGGCGGGCCCCCACTGATCCAGGGTGGGGAGACCCCCGGTGTTGGGGACGAAGAACTCGCAGATGCCCCAGCCGTTGTAGAGGAAGTCTATATTGCGCACCGTGTAGACGTAGAGGTCGCGGTCGCCCTCGTGGACGGCGCACTCCACCACCTCGAACGAGCCGAACTCGGTCTCGACCTTGGTCACATCGTAGCCGAAGGCGTTGACACCGCAGGGATACCCTTCTCCCGTCGGCCCCGGCTTCCGAAGCGGCGAAAGGGACAGCATAAACTCCAGGGGTTGCCAGCCCCCGTAGGCCACCAGCCAGTGGCGGCCGCCCTCGCGCATATAGGTGGGGAACACCTGTCCCTGTATCCCCGCGGCGCCGGGATCATCGCTGGTGTCCACCACGTCGATGGGCCATCCCCCGGGCTCTTCCTGGGACTTGAACGAGCGACCGACGAAATACCGGTTTACCCCGCGCTCGTTTCCCAGCCCCAGGATCACTCCCTCGGCGGACAGGAGCTCCTCGGCGTAATCGCTATGGGTGGCGTTCGGGTTCAGCTCGAGGGAGATGTCGGGGTACAGGGCCGGATCGAACGGCCGTCCCATCACCGCGCGGTACTCCTCGCGGAACGTGTCGTCGTAGATCTTCAACACGAACTGGCCCGGGAGCCGCTCGCCCACGTACCGGGCGATGGCGTCCACCAGTCTGGGATCGAGCGCCCCCATGTCGGGGCGCACCCGCATCGCGGGGGAGAGCCTCTCCGCGAGCAACACGGTGTCCCGTTCATCTATCACACCGTCGCCGTTGAGGTCGGGGAGCAGGGCGCGGAACCCGTGATCCGCCAGCCAGGCGAGCACGATGGCGGCGCACGTGGGCCCGTCGTAGGCCACGGTCCCATCGAGTACCTCCTCATGGGAGATCAGCTGGAGGTCGGCCACCTGGAAGTATTCCCTGGGAGGCATTTCCTGCGACACTGCGAGGAGGACCACCGGGGAAAGGAGGAAAACCGCTATGAACACTCGTCTCATCGGAACCACCTCCATCACAGTATACTGCTCCCCGACAGAAGGGGATGCCGGCCATGAACGTCTATCCGATCTGGTTCGACTCCCTCGGGGCGAAGTCGATGTGCGTCCTCGTCGAGACCCCGGACATCCGGCTCCTCATCGACCCCGGGGCGGCGGTCATGCAGCCCCGCTACCCCGCCCCGGACGAGCTGAAGCTTCACTACCTCGCCCTCGCCACCGAGGCCCTGAGGGAGGCCGCCCGTTATGCCACCCATATCGCCATCACGCATTACCACTACGATCACCACCGCCCCGACCTCCCCGAACTCACCCGGGGGAAGACCCTGTGGATCAAGGACCCCAACCGCTGGATAAACCGCTCCCAGTGGGAACGATCTCGTTATTTCCTCTCCGTGGTCGCCGCGGAACGGGGGGCGGAGCTGGCGGAGGTGCCCCCCGAGGGCGGGGAGTATCCCGACCCCTTGGAGGGGCTCCCCCGGGCCAAGGCCGGGGGGGCCCCGGAGGAGCTGCGGAGGAAGTGGCGCAAGCGGTTCCAGGGCCTCGTCCGCCTGTGGAAACGGGGGCCGTGGATCGCGGAGGAAGGCTTCAGGGGGGAGGTCGTCTACGCCGACGGGCGGACGTTCCGCGTCGGGGATACGGTGGTGCGGTTCACGGAGCCGCTGTTCCACGGGGTGGAGTACGCGGGCCCGGGGTGGGTCCTCGCCATCGTGGTGGAACACGGCGGCGCCAAGCTCCTCTATTCCTCCGACCTCCAAGGACCGATCATCGAGGACTACGCCGGTTGGATCGCCGACGAGGCCCCCGACATATTGATCCTCGACGGCCCGGCCACCTACCTCCGCGGCCCCCTCCAGTCGCAGGCGACCCTGAAACGGGCGATCGGGAACTGTGCGGAAGCGGTCAGGGGCGCGCGGGCCCGTGTGACGATCCTCGACCATCACCTGACCCGGGAACCCGGGTTCCGGGAGGCCTGCCGCGAGGCGTTCGCCGCCGGGGCGATCACCGGGGCCGAGGCCCTGGGCCTCCCCCCGCTCACCGACCGTCTGCGGGAGTGGAAGGAGGCGGGGAGTCTCCGTGAGGCCGTGGAGCGGGCCCGGGCGGGGAGGCTCGACTCCGACCTCCCCGCTCGGGGCCTCGGGACCCCCCTCCGCCTATGAGCCGAACCGAGCGGGCCGGGGGGTCGTCCGGGGGCAGGGTGCCGTCTCCCGGGGGCGGCCCGGGACGATACCCCCAAGTGGCGAGGTTCCCGGCGGGGGCATATGATGGTCCCGATGAGAACGGCGGCGTTTCTTACGGCGATCTGTATCGCGGCGGCCTCGTTCGCGGCGGGGACGGTCGTCCACGTGCGGGTCGAGGACGAGATCGACCGGGGTACAGTCCTCCTCCTGCGGGGGGCCATCGAGCGGGCGGAGGAGCTGGGCGCGGACCTCCTCGTCATCTCCCTGTCCACCCCCGGTGGCTATCTCGACGCGGCGCTGCGGTGCCGGGATCTCCTGCTGGACGCCCCCCTGAGGACGGTGGCCTACGTGGATCGCGAGGCCCTCTCCGCCGGGGCCCTCATCGCCATCTCCTGCGAGCGCATCTACTTCGCCCCCGGCGGAGCGATGGGGGCGGCGACCCCGGTCTATTTCGAGCGGGGGCGGATGGAGGAGGCGCCGGAGAAGGTGATCTCCGCGGTGCGGGAGATCTTCCGCGCCACCGCCGAGGCCCGGGGGAGGGACCCCCACGTGGCCGCGGCCATGGTCGATCCCGACATCGCCATACCCGATATCGTCGAGGCGGGCAAGCTCCTCACCCTCACCCCGACCACGGCGACGGAGCGGGGCTACGCCGATGGCCTCGCGGAGTCCCTGGCCGATGTGTTGGTGGCGGAGGGGGCCCCGGGCGCCGAGGTGGAGGAGTTCACCGCGGGCCTCGCCGTCCGCGCGGTGGCGGTCCTCACATCGCCGTTCGTCTCGGGGCTCCTCATCGCCCTGGGGATCATGGGACTTCTGGTGGAGCTCTCGGTGCCGGGGTTCGGGATCCCGGGGATCGTGGGGTTAGGTGCGCTTTCCCTCTTTTTCTGGAGCCATTTCGCCGTGGGCCTCGCGGGGTGGGAGTCGCTGGGGTTCTTCATCGCCGGGCTGATCCTGGTGCTGCTCGAGATCTTCGTCTTCACCGCGGTGGACTTCGGCGCCGTGGGGATCCTGGGGCTCGGGCTCATCGGGTTCGGGTTCTACACCGCCATGGTGGGCCCGCTCACCGAGCCAGCGCAGGTCACCCGGGCCGTCACCGCCGTGTCCGCGGGCCTGGCCGTGGCCCTGGTGGGTTTGGTCCTCATCATCACCCTCCTCCCCCGGCCCCGGCTCCGGTTCGGCGGGATCCTGCTCAAGGGCGCCATCGATTCCCGGGCCCTGCGGACCGAGCCCCGGGCGGAGTGGGTGGGCAAACGCGGGATGGCACTGACGGACCTCCGCCCGGTGGGGAAGGGGGAGTTCTCGGGGAGGATCGTCGATGTGGTGAGCGAGGAGGGATATCTGCCCCGGGGCACGGAGATCGTGATCACCCGTGCCGAGGGGATCCGGTTCGTGGTGCGCAGAGCAGGGGGTGAACGCGGATGATAGGGACGATCGTGATAGCGGTTGTGGTCCTGCTGGTGGTGTGGGTGTTCTTCTACTTCGTGCCGGTGGGGCTCTGGATCTCAGCCATCGCCGCGGGGGTGCCCGTGGGGCCGATGACCTTCATCGGGATGCGCCTGCGGAAGGTGAACCCCCACCGGGTGGTGGGGCCGATGATCGCGACCTGGAAGGCGGGGCTCAAGCTCTCGGTATCGGACCTCGAGGCCCACTACCTCGCCGGGGGGAACGTGGAGCGGGTGGTGCGGGCCCTGATCTCGGCCGACAAGGCCGGGATCCCCCTGGACTTCAAGCGGGCCGCGGCCATCGACCTCGCGGGCCGGGACGTGTACGACGCGGTGGCCATGTCAGTGAACCCCCGGGTGATCGAGACCCCCAAGATCGGGGCGGTGGCCAAGGACGGGATCCAGCTGTTCGCCATCGCCAAGGTCACGGTACGGGCCAACCTGGAGCGCCTGGTGGGCGGCGCCACCGAGGAGACGGTGATCGCCCGGGTGGGCGAGGGGATCGTCTCCGCCATCGGATCGGCCGATTCCCACAAGGAGGTCCTGGAGAACCCCGATGCCATCTCCAAGAGGGTGCTGGAGAAGGGCCTGGACGCGGGGACGGCGTTCGAGATCCTCTCCATCGACATCGCCGACGTGGACGTGGGCAAGAACATCGGGGCCCAGCTCCAAGCGGACCAGGCCGAGGCCGACCTCAAGGTGGCCCGGGCCAAGGCCGAGGAGCGCCGCGCCATGGCCATCGCCCGGGAGCAGGAGATGAAGGCCCTGGTATGGGAGCGGCGGGCCGCGGTGATCGAGGCCGAGGCCGAGATCCCCAGGGCCATTGCCGAGGCGTTCCGCCGGGGTCAGCTGGGGATCATGGACTACTACCGCCTGAAGAACATCCAGGCCGACACGAGGATGCGGGAGTCCATCGCCGGTGAGGAGACCCCGCCCAAGGGCGAGGCCCCCGGGGATGAGGCCCTGGCATAAGCGGGATGCCCACGGGAAGGATCGCCGAGGAGCTCGCACGGCTGTTGGAGGAGATGCCCCAGGTGGCGGTGGTGCTCGCCGAGATCCTGGGGCCTCCCCTGGCGCTGCGGGAGGAGCTGCCCACGCCCCCCGGTTCCCCGGAGGAACCTCAGTCCAGGTAGCCGAGGTCCCTGAGCCTCCGTTCCACCTCCCGCTCCTCCTCCTCGGTGTAGGCGGGGAGGAGCCCCTTCTCCCGGAGGTCCCTCCGCACGACCTCCTCCACGTACTCCCGGACGGAGCCGACGCCGAGCTCCGCGAGGTTCTCCGCGATGGTCCGGTAGAGCTCATGGGGTATCGCGACCTTCTTCGTCCGCTCGAACATACACCGACCTCCCTGATTTATGGGTCCGGAATCCGCCGGCATTTTACGCCCTGAGGGGGTAGACTGGGGCGCGCCATGGCGAGGGGGGACGTGAAGCTCGAGGTCGCGGACCTCCACAAGCGGTTCGGCCGCGTGGTGGCCGTGGACGGGGTCTCCTTCGCCGTCCCGCGGGGCGAGATCCTGGTACTCCTCGGGCCGTCGGGGTGCGGCAAGACCACGGTGCTGCGCCTCATCGCCGGGCTCGAGGTCCCCGATCGGGGCGACGTGCGCATCGGGGGCCGGTCCGTCCTC
>JAJRVI010000009.1 GCA_024277405.1 Fidelibacterota bacterium | reverse complement strand
GGTTCCCGTGTCGGGCCTCACCGTCCGGGAGGCGGTGGAGAAGTACCTCAAAGGGGAGCTCTCGCCCATGACCGCCCCCGGGGCGGGTTACGGTCCCGGGATGGGCATGGGCCGGGGACGTGGCCGGGGGCGCGGTATGGGAGCGGGCCCGTGGGGCCCAGGTCCGGGGGGTCCCCCGGCGGCCCCCGTGGAGTCGGACGAGCTCCGGGCGCGCATCGAGCGCCTGGAGCAGGAGCTCGAGGAGGTGCGCCGCAGGCTCGGCGACCTCAGAGGAGGTGAGTGAAATGCCCTGGGGCTTCTACGGGCGTCGATACTTCGGCCGGGGCCGCGGATGGGGCGGCCGGGGTGGCTGGGGTGGCAGGGGCAACCCCTATCCGTTCTGCCGCGTGTTCCCCTGGCTTCCCCGGGGCTGGTGGCGCTGGGGCTATACCCCCTACGCCTACGGGTGGTGGCGCCCGTATGGGTACGGAGCCTACGCCCCGCCGCCCTACCCCCCGGCCCGGACCCGGTGACGCCATGAGGGTCTGCGTTCCCAGCGCGGGAGAGGGAGGACTGAACGACCTGGTGGGGGAGCACTTCGGCCGCTCCCCCACCTACACCATCTACGACACCGAGACCGGTCAGGTGGAGATCCTCCCCAACACTTCGGAGCACATGGGCGGAAGCGGCCTCCCGGCGGAACTTTTGGCCCGGGCCGGGGTGGACGTGGTGATCTGCTCCGGGATCGGCCGCCGCGCCGTGGATCTCCTCGAAAGCTACGGCATCGAGGTCGTGACCGGCGCCTCCGGCACCGTGGGCGAGGCGATCCGCGCCTGGCAGGAGGGGCGCCTGGGCGGTGCCGCCCCCTGCGATCACGGCGGGCACTGTGGCCATTGACCCCATAAAGATCGCCATAGCTTCCGGCAAAGGGGGCACCGGGAAGACCACCGTGGCGGTGAGCCTCGCCCTCTCCCTGGCCGAAACCCGTGAGGTACAGTTCCTGGACTGCGACGTGGAGGAGCCCAACGCCCACATCTTCCTCTCCCCCCGGATCCGGGGGAGCCGCCCGGTGGAGATCCCCGTCCCCGAGATCGACCTCGATCGCTGCACCCGCTGCGGGGCCTGTGCCAAGGCCTGCCGCTATGGGGCGTTGGCGGTGATCGGCGAGCGGGTCCTGTTCCATCCCGAGCTCTGCCACGGCTGCGGCCTGTGCGCGATGGTCTGCCCCGTGGGGGCGATCCGGGAGGTCCCCCGGGAGATCGGCCGGGTGGAATGGGGGGAGGCGGGGCGGATCCGGTTCCTGCGCGGGGTGCTGGCGGTGGGAGAGCCCATGGCCACCCCGGTGATCCGGGAACTTAAGCGGGAGATGGAGCCGGGAATTCTCACCGTGCTCGACGCCCCGCCGGGCACCGCCTGCCCGGTGATCGAGACCCTGAAGGGGGCCGATTTCGCCCTCCTCGTGGCCGAGCCCACCCCCTTCAGCCTGCATGATCTCTCCCTGGCGGTGCAGGTGGCCCGGGCCCTCCGGCTCCCCATGGGGGCGGTGATCAACCGCGATGGGATCGGGGACGATTCCGTGGAGAGGTTTTTGCGGGACGAGGGCATCCCCGTATTCCTCCGCATCCCCATGGAGAGAAGGATCGCCGCGGCCTACGCGGAGGGGATCCCCCTGGTGGAGGCGTTCCCGGAGTGGCGCGAACGTCTCCTGGAAATGATGAAAAAGGTCGCCTCTTTCCTCGGAGGCGTGCGATGACGGAGCTCGTGGTTATCTCAGGAAAGGGGGGCACGGGGAAGACCACGGTGGTGGGGGCCTTCGCCGCCCTGGCCCGGGACGCGGTGGCCGCCGACTGCGACGTGGACGCCCCGAACCTCCACCTCCTCCTCCGGGGCGAGGTGGTGGAGCGGTTCCCATATCACGGCTCGGAGGTCGCCCGGATAGATCCAGGTAAGTGCACCTCCTGCGGGGCGTGTGCCCGAGTTTGCCGGTTCGACGCCATCCGGTCAGATGGGGAGGTCTATTCCGTGGACCCGCTCTCCTGTGAGGGCTGCGGGGTATGTGCCTACGTGTGCCCCGTGGGGGCGATCTCCATGGAGGAGCGGCAGTCGGGGTGGATCTACATCTCCCGCACCCCCTACGGGACCCTGGTCCACGGGGAACTCCTCCCCGGGGAGGAGAACTCGGGGAAGCTGGTGAGCCAGGTGAAGATGCGGGCCCGGGGGATCGCCCGGGAGGAGGGGGCGAGGCTCCTCCTCATCGACGGGAGCCCCGGGATCGGGTGCCCGGTGATCGCCTCCCTCTCCGGGGCTCACGCGGCGCTGGTGGTGGCGGAGCCGAGCCGGGCGGCCCTGCACGATCTCCTGCGGGTAGCGAGGGTGGCGCGCCATTTCGGGAGCCGCCTCTTCGTCGTGCTCAACAAGGTCGATCTCAGCCCGAGGCTCGCCCGGGAGGTCCGCGCCGCGGCGGAGCGGGAGGGGATGGTCTATCTCGGGGAGATACCCTACGACGAGGGGGTGACCGCGGCCCAGCTTCGGAGGAGGCCGGTGGTGGCATCCGACGGCCCCGCGGCCACGGCCCTCCGCGAGATATGGGGAAAAGTGCGAAAAGCTCTCTGGAATTGAGCGGGACACGGGCGGTACCCCCGGAAGGGATCGCCGAGGCGGTGGCGAGGTTCGAGGACTTCCTCCGTCGGCGGGGCTTCAAGGTCACGCGCACACGCCTCTGGATCGCCGAGCGGGTGCTGAAGTTTCCCGGGCACTTCAGCGCCGCGGACCTATGGGGAGCGTTGCGTGATCACCGGGTCTCGATGGCCACCATCTACCAGACGCTGGAGCTCATGGAACAGGCTGGCCTCCTCCGTCGGTGTGCTTTCCGGGGGATCGGGGCCCGCTATGAATCCTGTCTGGGTCGTGAGCACCATGGCCACCTGGTGTGCCGCCGCTGTGGCAACATCGTGGAGTTCGATGACGGAAAGGTCGAGGCCCTCCTCGTTAAAATCGCGGGCGCACACGGCTTCCGTCTCGAGGAAACGGTCATCCAGGGGATAGGCCTCTGTGCCGAGTGCCGCCGGACGGAAGGGGAAAGATGGGTTCCCCGGTAGCGGATCTCTTAAGCGCTGTGGAAAGGAAACTCTCCGAGCTCCGGGTGGAGCGGGTGGCCATCGGCCTCGCCTACACCGCGGTGCTCCTCTCCGACGGGAGGCTGGGCTTGGCCGCCACCCCCAGGGAGGGCGGGGGTTGTCGCACCTATCGGGGGGCGGGAGAGCTCGCGGGCATGGGGGCCTTGGAGCTCGCCCGGGGCCTCCTCTCGGCGAACCCCTTGGAATCCGCCCTGGGGCTCGCGGCGGTGAACGCCGTCCTCGGAGAGGGAGCCCGGCCCTCGCCGGATCCGGTGGAGGCCATGGGAGTGGGCAAAGGGGACGTGGTGGGGGTGGTGGGCTACATCGGTCCCCTGATCGAGGCGCTACGGGGAAAAGCGAGGGAGGTCCTCGTCTTCGAGCGGAACCTCTCCCGCCCCGGGGTGCTTCCCGACTGGGCGGCGGAGCTCGAGCTTCCCCGCTGCGATGTGGTCTATCTCTCGGGCACCACCTTCATCAACAAGACGGTGGGGCGGCTCCTCGAACTCTGCCGGGGCCGCGTGGCGGTGATCGGACCCACCACCCCCATGTGGGAAGGGCTTTTCGAGCGGGGGATCCGTTGGCTTTTCGGGGCCCGGGCGCGGGACCCGGAGGTGGTGTTCCGGGCGGTGGCCGAGGGCGGGGGCACGCGGGCCCTCTACCGCCACGGCCTGGAGAAGGTAGCCTTGGGGGAAGGATACACGTAGCGAAGAGCTCACCCCTTAACCGTCACGGTTCCGACACAACCCGATCCCGTCGGGATCTGGCGGCACGGCCCGTCGGAATCGGGGCAAACATCCCCCCACGCGAGGAGGACACCGCCGTTCCCCGATCCCAAACGATCAGGAGGCCGGGGATTTAGGAGGCACGGAAACGGCGATCCCGGGGGCCTTCGATCCGGGCGCGCCATGGCCGCGGCGTCCTCCCGTAACGGGGACATCGGGGGCGGTTATGATGTCGACTCGGGGAGGGATCATGGGGAAAAGGTTCGTGGTGGCGACCTACAACTGGTAACTCCATCCGCTCCCGACTCCCGTTGGTCCTGCGCTGGCTCGAGGCC
>JAJRVI010000174.1 GCA_024277405.1 Fidelibacterota bacterium | reverse complement strand
TGGGGATCGCGGCGGCGTTCCTTTCCGGGCCCGCGGCGATGCTCCTCTCGTGGATGGCGGTCCCCGCGGCGGAGCGGTTCCTGGACCGGACGAGCCCCCTCACCCTTGTGGAGCTCCTCGATCCCTCCCACCCCCTGCTCGAACGGCTGCGGCGGGAGGCCCCGGGGACCTATTACCACTCGCGCAACGTCTCGGCCCTGGCGGAGGCCGCCGCCAGGGCCATCGGGGCGAACGCCCTGCTGGCAGCGGTGGGCGGCCTGTACCACGATGTGGGGAAGCTCACCCGCCCCGACTTCTTCGTGGAGAACCAGGAGGGCGCCAATCCGCATGACGGGATCACCCCTTCCCTTTCCAAGGTGATCCTCGCCGCCCACGTGAAGGAGGGGCTCGAGCTCGCGCGCCGGTACGGCCTCCACGGGGACGTGATCCACTTCATCGCCACCCATCACGGGACCTCGGTGATGCGGTACTTCTCCGAGAAGGGGGCGGCCCAGGGCCTCTCCGCGGACGACTTCCGCTACGCTAATCCGCTTCCGGACACCAAGGAGACCGCCATCGTGATGCTCGCCGATCCCCTGGAGGCCGCGGCCCGGGGGCGGCCCCGGGAGGAGATCCCGGACCTGGTGGAGGCCCTGGTGGAGGAGAGGCGGGACGATGGGCAGCTCGATCGCGCCCCGCTCACCATGGCGGAGCTCGCTAAAATAAAGCAGGCGTTCAAGAAGGTATTGCAGGGAATGGCCCATAGCCGGCTGAGCAATTATCCTCTGTTTCAGGGGCAATGATGGGGGAGGAAGTCCGGGCGGAGGACCTCGAGGCCGTCAAGCGGAGGATCGAGGAGCTCCGGGAGCTCATCCGCAAATACGATTACTACTACTACGTCCTCAACCGACCCCTGGTATCGGACGCCGAATACGATGAGCTCTTCCGGGAACTCCAGGAGCTCGAGGAGAAATACCCCCAATTCGTGACCCCGGATTCCCCCACCCAGCGCGTGGGGGCCCCCCCAGCGGAGGAGTTCAAACAGGTACGCCACGCGATCCCCATGCTCTCGCTCCAGAACTGCTTCACGGAGGAGGAGTTCCTGGAATGGGACCGGCGCATCAAGCGGATGTTGGGGACCGATAAGGTGGCCTACGTCTGCGAGCCGAAGCTCGACGGGCTGGGGGTGGAACTCGTCTACGAGAACGGCATCTTCACCGTGGGTTCCACCCGGGGCGATGGGTACGTCGGCGAGGACGTCACCAACAACCTCAGGACGATAAAGCAGATCCCATTGCGCCTGCTGTCCGATGAGATCCCCCCTCCCCGGCTCCTCGAGGTCCGCGGCGAGGTCTACATGGAGAAGGATGATTTCAAGCGCCTCAACGAGGAACGGGCGCGGCGGGGGGAGCCCCTGTTCGCCAACCCGCGGAACGCCGCCGCGGGATCCCTCCGGCAGCTCGATCCCTCCATCACCGCGGCCCGGCCCCTGAAGGTCTTCTTCTACGCCCTGGGGAGGATCGAGGGCTACGAGATCAGGACCCAGGAGGAGCTCCTCACCACCCTCCCCAAGTGGGGCCTCCCCGTGAACCCGCTGTGGAGGAAGTGCGGTACCGCGGAGGAGGCGATCCGGTTCTACCACGAGCTCCTCAAGATGAGGGACGACCTCCCCTACGAGGCCGACGGGGTGGTCGTCAAGGTGGACGATTTCGCCCAACGGGAGGTCCTGGGGGCGATCGCCCGGGCGCCCCGGTGGGCCATCGCGTTCAAGTTCCCCGCGGAGCAGAAGACCACCAAGGTCCTGGATATAGTCGTCCAGGTCGGACGCACCGGGGTCCTCACCCCGGTGGCCATCCTCGAGCCAGTGGAGGTGGGCGGGGCCACGGTGTCCCGGGCCACCCTCCACAACGAGGACGAGGTCAAGCGCAAGGACATCCGCATCGGCGATTGGGTGATCGTCCAACGGGCCGGCGGCGTGATCCCCGAGGTCGTGGCCCCGATCCCCGAACGCCGCACCGGGGAGGAGCGGGAGTTCCGGATGCCGGATCGCTGCCCGGTCTGCGGGGGTCCGGTGGTGCGGCCCGAGGGGGAGGTGGCCCATCGCTGCACCAACATCTCCTGCCCCGCGCGGATCAAGGAGGCCATCCGCCATTTCGCCTCACGACGCGCCGCCGATATCCAGGGCCTGGGGGAGAAGATCGTGAACAAGCTCGTGGACTCGGGCCTCGTGAGCCGGATTTCCGATCTCTACAAGCTCACCAAGGTGGACCTCCTGCGCCTGGAGGGATTCGCGGATAAGTCCGCCGAGAACCTCCTGCGGGAGATCGAGAAGTCGAAGGGGATCTCGCTCGCGAGGTTCATCTTCGCTCTCGGGATCCCCCACGTGGGGGAGCGATTGGCGGAGATATTGGCCGAGCACTTCGACTCCATCGATGACCTCGCCAGCGCGTCCGAGGAAGATCTCATGCGGATCGAGGGGATCGGCCCCGAGGTCGCCAAGAGCATCGTGGATTTCTTCCGCAACCCCGAGAACCGGAAGCTCATCGACGAGCTCAAGGCCGCCGGGCTGAACCCGCGCCGCGCGGTGAGGGCGGGACCCCTTACGGGGAAGACCTTCGTGTTCACCGGGGCCCTCTCCTCCATGACCCGGGAGGAGGCGAAGAGGTTGGTGGAGGAGCTCGGGGGCAAGGTGGCCTCCAGTGTCTCCCGCAAGGTGGACTACGTGGTGGTGGGGGAGAACCCTGGGTCCAAGTACGAAAAGGCCCGCGCCCTGGGGATCCCCACGCTCACGGAGGAGGAATTCCTCGAGCTGGTGAAGCGGGGGTGAAGCTCCCCCGGGAGATATCCCCCCATGATGTAATAGGCCAACACATCGTGACCCCCCTTAGAGGCCCAGATCACGGCCACTTCATCCAGGAGCACCACCGGAAACGCCGCGAACTCATCCGGAAGGACCATTCCCAACTCCCGCAGCCTCTCCAT
>JAJRVI010000173.1 GCA_024277405.1 Fidelibacterota bacterium | reverse complement strand
TGGAGCGGGCCCGGGACCGAGAGGAGGGGGCGGCCCGGGTGCAGCTCGAGGCGATCCTGGAGAACGTGGCCCTGGCCCGGGAGAAGGGGGTCCCCATCTGCCAGGACACCGGGACCCAGACATTCTTCGTACGTGTGGGGACGAAGTTCCCGTACCTAGAGGAGTTGCGGGCGGCGATCCCCGAGGCGGTGCGGCGGGCCACCGCGGAGGTGCCCCTGCGGCCGAACACGGTGGATCCCTTCACCCGGGTAAATCCCGGCGACAATACAGGCCGGTTCGTTCCCTATGTGACCTGGGAGCTCGTTCCGGGGGATTCCGCCGAGATCCACCTCCTCCCCAAGGGCGGGGGTTCGGAGAACTGCTGTAAGCTGGTGATGCTCACCCCGGCCGCGGGGATCCCCGGGGTGGTGGAGGCGGTGGTGGAGCACATCGCCGCCTGTCGGGGGCTCCCCTGCCCCCCCACGGTGGTGGGGGTGGGGATCGGCGGCGGGGCCGATCTCTCCCTGAAGCTGGGGAAGCTGGCGCTGCTCCGTCCCGTGGGGGAACGGCACCCCGAGCCCGCGGTGGCCGCCCTGGAGGCGGAACTCGAGGAGATGATCAACGCCCTGGGGGTGGGGCCCATGGGCCTCGGGGGGAGGACCACGGTGCTCGCGGTGCACGTGGAGTACGCCCATAGGCACCCCGCCTCCCTCCCCGTGGGGATCGTGGTCCAGTGCTGGGCCGACCGCCGCGCCCACGTGCGTATCTCGCCGGAAGGCGAGGTACGCGTGATGGGTGATGAGTGATCCGTGACGGGTGGAAAAGCGTTTCGGGTGAGACCCATCACCCGTCACAGATCGCCCATCACGGAGGCGAGGGGATGGAAAAGGTCTTGGTGACGCCGATCGCGGAGGAAGAGGTGCGGGCCCTGTCGGCGGGGGACGTGATCCACGTCTCCGGGGTGCTCTTCACCGCCCGGGACGAGGCCCACAAACTCCTGCTCGAGAGAGGGGCGCCGTTCCCCCTGGAGGGGTTGGCGCTGTTACACTGTGGGCCCGTGGTGACGAAGGGGGAAGTTGGGTGGGAGGTGATCGCCGCCGGGCCCACCACCTCAATGCGCATGGAGTCCATGGAGCCCGAGTTCCTGCGGAGGTTCGGGCCCCGGGTGATCATCGGGAAGGGGGGCATGGGGGAGGGGACGCTGCGGGCCCTCGGGGAGGTGGGGGCGGTCTACTGCCACTTCACCGGCGGCGCCGGGGCCCTGGCCGCCCAGCGGATAGCGAGGGTGCGGGAGGTCCATTTCCTCGAGGAGCTCGGGGTACCGGAGGCGGTGTGGGTGTTCGAGGTGGAGCTGTTCGGACCGCTGGTGGTGGCCATGGACGCCCACGGCCGCTCCCTTTACGCTGAGGTGGGGGCAGTGGTGCAGGATAACCTGGAGAAGCTCCGCGCCCGGACGAAGGAGGGATGAATGGAGGAACGCAAACCCACGGTGGAGGAGCTCCTCGCGAGGGCGAAGGAGCCGGCCCGTAAGGCCCCGGCCTGGCACGCCTTCTACCGGGGCAAGGTGGGCACGGCCCTGAAATGCGCCATCACGAGCTACGACGACTTCGCCATCTGGTACACCCCGGGAGTAGCTCAGCCCTGCCGGGAGATCGAGAACGACCCCGAGAAGGTCTTCGAGTACACCAACAAGGGGAACATGGTGGCCGTGGTCTCCGACGGGACCCGGGTCCTGGGCCTAGGGGATATCGGCCCTGAGGCGGCCCTCCCGGTGATGGAGGGGAAGGCCATCCTGTTCAAGTACCTGGGCGGGGTGGATGCCTTCCCCGTGACCATCGACACCAAGGACCCCGACGAGCTCATCCAGGCGGTGAAGTGGATCGCCCCGGCCTTCGGGGGGATCAACCTGGAGGACATCGCCTCCCCCAAGTGCTTCTACGTGTTGGACCGGCTGCGGGCCGAGCTCGAGATCCCCGTGTGGCACGACGACCAGCAGGGGACGGCCGCCATCATGCTCGCCGGGGTGATCAACGCCCTGAAAGTGGTGGGCAAGGACCCGCGGCGCGCGGTTTACACCGTCTTCGGCTCCGGCGCCGCGAACATCGCCTTCGTACGCGTCCTCATCGGCTACGGCGTTCCCCCGGGGAACATCATCATGGTGGACTCCAAGGGCATCATGCACAGGGGCCGGGAGGACCTCGAGGCGAAGAAGGACGAGAACCCCTACAAGTGGAAGTACGCGTGCGAGACGAACGCCGAGGGGCGGACCGGGGGCCCGGAGAACGCCTTCGAGGGGTCCGACGTCCTGGTGGCCGCCTCCAAGCCCGGGCCGGGGACGATCAAGCCGGAATGGATCGCCCGGATGAACAAGGACGCCATCGTGTTCGCCACCGCCAATCCCATCCCCGAGATCTGGCCATGGGAGGCGGAGGAGGCCGGGGCGAGGATCATCGGCACCGGGCGCTCCGATTTCCCCAACCAGATCAACAACTCCCTCGGGTTCCCGGGCATCTTCCGCGGCACCCTGGACGTCTTCGCCAGGACGATCACCGACGAGATGACCATCGCCGCGGCGGAGGCCATCGCCAGGACGGCGGAGGAGAAGGGGCTCCGGGAGGACTACATCGTGCCCACCATGGCCGAGTGGGAGGTGTACATCAACGAGGCGGTGGCGGTGGCCCTGAAGGCCATCGAGCAGGGCGTCGCCCGGCGGGTCCTCTCCGAGGACGAACTGGTACGGCAGGCGGAGCGGATGATCAGGTATGCCCGGACAGAGGTGGAGATCCTCATGCGGGAGGGTCACATCAAGCCCCCGCCGGCGGTTTAAGGACAAGTCAAGCGCTCCTAAAGAGGAAGGCAAAAAGGCCGGCTTTTGGGCCGGCCTTTTTGTTCCGTGCCCCGCTTAGGGAATCACTTCCCCGGGGGCTTCAGCCCCTTCCGCTCGTATTCCCGCCGGCGGAGCTCCGCGCGCTTTATCTTCCCGCTCGGGGTCTTGGGGAGCTCGGACACGAACTCGATCTCCCGGGGGTACTTGTAGGGGGCGGTGATTTCCTTGACGTAGTTCTGCAGTGCCCGCACCAGGCCCTCGGACGGTTCGTACCCCGGCGCGAGGATCACGAACGCCTTCACGATCTCCCCCCGCTCGGGATGCGGCGACCCCACCACCGCCGCCTCCGCCACCGCGGGATGCGACACCAGCGCCGACTCCACCTCGAACGGCCCGATCCGGTACCCCGCGGAGAGGATGATGTCGTCCGCCCTCCCCTCGAAGAAGAAGTACCCTTCCTCGTCTATCCGCACGAGGTCCCCGGTGCGGTACCACCTCCCCGAGAACACCTGCCGGGTGAGCTCGGGGTTCCTCCAGTAGCCCGCGAATATCCCGGGGTTCCCCACCTCCACCGCCACCTCGCCGATCCCTCCCGGCCCCACAGGATTCCCCTCCTCGTCGATCACGGTGGCGTTGGGCCCCGGGGTGGGGACGCCCATGGAGCCCGGCTTCACCGGGAGCCCGGGGTAGTTGCACACCAGACACACCGACTCCGTCTGCCCGTAGCCGTCGCGGATCGTCACCCCCAGGGCATCTTTGAAGGAGCCGATGACCTC
>JAJRVI010000172.1 GCA_024277405.1 Fidelibacterota bacterium | reverse complement strand
CGTAGATGCGGTCCCAGCCGGGTTCCACCTCGCCCCCGAGCCCCTCCCGCGCCAACGCGTCGCGGAGGTTGGCCACGAGGCGCTCGGCGAAGCGCCTGCGGGTGCGCCTGCTCTTGGTCGTTATCTCGCCGGACAGCCGTATGAGGACGAGCATCGTCCCAGTATAGTGAACCCCCGGTTTTGACGCAGCATCGCCCCCGGGGGAAGATAGCGCGTGATGATCGAACGGTATGCCCTCCCGCCCATGAGGGATCTCTGGGGCCTCGAGGCTCAGTACGAGCGGTGGCTCCGGGTGGAACTCGCCGCCCTCGCGGCCCTGGAGGAGCTGGGGATTGTCCCCCCGGGCACGGCCGCGGAGGTCCGGGCACGCGCCCGGGTCGACGTCGCGAGGATCCTGGAGATAGAGCGCGAGATCGGCCACGATCTCCTCGCGTTCCTGTGGGCCCTGGAGGAGACGGTAGGGCCGGCGGGGCGATGGCTCCACTACGGCCTCACCTCCTCGGACGTGAAGGACACGGCCCTCTCCCTCCTGCTCAAGGAGGCCCTGGGGATCGTCCGGGACAAGGCGGAGGCGCTGGCGGAGGCGCTCCGGGAATTCGCCGAGCGTTACCGGGAGACCCCGATCATGGGCCGTACCCACGGCCAGTACGCCGAACCCACCACGTTGGGCCTGAAGGCCCTGGGGTGGTGGGCGGAGCTGCGGCGGGATATCGTCCGACTCGAACGGGCCGCCGAGGCGATATCGGTGGGCAAGCTCGCCGGGGCGGTGGGGACCTACCCCTACTTCCCCCTCGAGGCGGAGGAACGGGCCCTGGCGGAGCTGGGGCTCGCGCCGGCGCGTCCCACCACCCAGGTGATCCCCCGCGACCGGTACGCCGAAGTCCTGTTCGCGCTGGCCCAGGTGGCCTCCACGGTGGAGAAGGTGGCCCTGGAGGTGCGCCACCTCTCCCGTTCGGAGGTGGCCGAGGTGGCGGAGGGAAGGCCCGAGGGCTCCTCGGCCATGCCACACAAGAGGAACCCCATCCTCTCCGAGCGCCTGTGTGGTCTCGCGCGGCTCGCGCGGGCGGCGGTGCTCCCGGCGCTGGAGGACAACGCCCTCTGGCACGAGCGGGACATGTCCCACTCCTCGGTGGAGCGGATCCTCTTCCCCCAGGCCTTCATCGTGGTGGATTACATGCTGGCGAAATGCCGGGAGCTCATCGGGGCGCTCCGGGTGTACCCGGAAAGGAGGCTCGACCGGATACTGGCCTCGGGGGGGACAGTGTTCTCCGAGGGGCTCCTCCTCGCGCTCGTGCGCGCGGGGATGTCACGCCGGGCGGCCCACGAACACGTGGCCCGGCTCGTGGCCGAGGCGGAGCGCACCGGAAGGGACCTGCGGGAGGTCGCCATGGGGGATCCCACCGTGCGCGAGCGCCTCGGACCCGATGAGATCGGGGCTGTATTCGAGCTGCGAGCGATGCTGAAGAGGGTCGAGGGGATATTCGCGTCGGTGTTCGGGGACCCTCAGGGCCGAACGCGGAGCGAGAAATAGAGGTCCAACAGGGCCCCGATGGCCGCGCCGATCCAGGTGCCGAAGGCCATGTCGCGAAAGCCCGCCCCCACCGCGGCCCCCACCGCGGCCCCGATGATGACATCGCGGCCCAGGCCGTACCAGAACGGCCTGGGCCGCTGATCCCTCAGCCCTTCCCTTGGGTGCACCGCTCCTTCATGAGGAGCTCCTCCCAGTGCCGATCGACGGCCTCCTGGAGCTCCTTTATGATCTCCCTCCCCTTGTCCGACTTGAACAGGTGGCGGAACCGCCCCTGTGGCTTGAGCCATTCCTCGATGGGGAGCTTCTCCTTGGGTTTGTAGGTGATGCGATACACCCCGTTTTCCACCTCGTAGAGGGGCCAGTAACAGGTGTCCACGGCGAGCTTGGCGATCTTGACCGCGCTGTCCCAGGGGGTGCGCCACCCCAAGGGGCAGGTGGAGTAGACGTTGATGAGCTTCGGGCCCTCATACTTCATCGCCCGCTCCACCTTATTGGCGAGGTCGATGAGGTTCGAGACCGAGGCCTGGGCCACGTAGGGGACGCGGTGGGCGACCACGATCTCGGTGAGGTCTTTGCGGTCCTGGGGCTTCCCCGGGATGACGGAGCCGGCGGGGGAGGTGGTGGCGTGGGCCCCCCGCGGGGTGGCCGAGGAGCGCTGTACCCCGGTGTTCATGTAGGCCTCGTTGTTGAGGACGATGTAGAGGAAGTCGTGCCCCCTCTCCAGGGCCCCGGAGAGGGCTTGGAGGCCGATGTCATAGGTGCCCCCGTCCCCGGCGAAGGCCACGAACCGGATCCTCCGCGTGATCTTCCCCTTGCGGACCAAGGCCTTGTAGGCGGCCTCCACCCCGGCGATGGTGGCGGCGGCGTTCTCGAACGCCGAATGGATCCAGGGGACGTTCCAGGCCGATGTGGGGTAACGGCTCGAGGCCACCTCCAGACACCCGGTGGCGTTCGCGACCACCACGGGGTCCTCGATCGAATTGAGGACCGTCCTCACGATCATGGGCTCGGCGCACCCGGAACACAGGGAGTGTCCCCCGGTGAACCGTGAACCCCGCTGTTCCTGTCGCTGGGCCAGCACCTTCACGTTGGGCACGTTGTCCTCCTTACTCCCGCAGGCCGAGATACCGGAGCTCCCCGGCCTTCGCGTCCCTCAGGTCCTCGAAGACCTGGACGATGTGCTCCACGGGGACATCGCGCCCCCCCAATCCGTAGATATAGTTCACGAAGGCCGGCCCCTCGCGCCCCGCGAAGGCCGAGGTGATATCGAGATACAGCGCCCCCATGTTCCCGAAGGAGAGCGCCCGGTCCATGATGGCCACGGCCTTCGCCCCGGAGAGGGCATCCGCCACCTCCGCCCGGGGGAAGGGACGCCACAGCCATACCTTGAGAAGCCCCACCTTCTCGCCCTTCGAGCGGAGCTCGTCCACCGCCACCTTCGCGGTCCCGGCGGTGGAACCCATGACCACGATGGCCCGCTCCGCGTCGTCGAGCTTATAGGCCTCGAAGAAGCCCTTGTAGGGCCGGCCGGAGAGCCGGGAATACTCATCCTGGACGGAGAGGAAGACCTCGGGCACGGCCTCCATTCCCGCTTGCTGTGCCCGTTTGAGCTCGAAGTAGTAGTCCGGCATGGCAAAGGGGCCCCATACGGAGGGGTTGTCCACGTCGAGGAGGGGGTACAGGGGCTCATAGTCCCCCACGAACTTCTTCGCCTCCTCATCGGGAAGGGTTTCCACCACCTGGGAAGAGTGGGTGAGGGTGAAGCCGTCCAGGTTCACGATGACGGGGAGTCGCACGTCCCCGTGTTCGGCGATCCGCTGGGCCATGAGCATGTAATCGTAGGCCTCCTGGGCCGACTCGGCGAAGATCTGGACGGCGCCCGAGTCCCGGGCGAGGTAAGCGTCGGAATGGCCGCAGTGGATGTTGATGGGGCCGGAGAGCGCGCGGTTGGCCAGGGCCATCACGATGGGGAGCCTCATGGACGCGGCGATGTAGAGGATCTCCACCATCAGGGCCAGGCCCTGGGATGCGGTGGCGGTTATCACCCGCGCCCCCGCCGCCGCGGCTCCCACGCAGGCCGACATCGCGGAATGCTCGGATTCCACGGGAACGAGCTCCGTCCGCACGATGCCATCGGCCACGTATTGGGCGTAATATTCGGCGATCTCCGATTGTGGGGTAATGGGGTAGACGGCCACAACGTCCGGCTCTACCTGACGCATCGCCTCGGCCACCGCCTTGTGTCCGGTCATGACCTTTTTCATGCGGCACCCCCTCGCTCGGGAACCATCTCGATAGCCTCCACCGGACAGACCGCGGCACACACCCCGCAGCCCTTGCAGTGATCGTAATCGATGCCTGTCACCTTCTGGTCACGGATGATGATGGAGTCATCGGGACAGTGGAGCCAGCATTGGAGGCAGTGAATGCACTTCTCGCTGTTCCAGATGGGGCGCTTGGACCTCCAGGAGCCGGTCTTGTTGAGCTCCGGGGTGGCACCCCCTGGGATCACGCCGCCGATGGGGAGTTCCCTCCAGGATTTGAGCTCAACCGCCAACGTACACCCCTTTCGCCGCTTCGTATCCGGCCCGGAATGCCCGCAGGTTCTTCTCCACTACCTCCGGGGGCAGCCGATGGGAGAGCGTTTCCTTGAGCTCCTCCTCGGCGATTTTCGGGTCGGTCCCCAGTACCGCCACCACCGCCCCGAGCATGGGGACGTTGGGATACCCGGTGCCGGCCTCCTGGGCGATTTTGGTGGCGTCCAGGGCCACGATCCTCCCCCGGAAGCCCGTGGTCCTCCGGATCTCGTCCTCGGAACGGGAGGAATTGACGATGAGGACGCCGTCAGGTTTAAGCCCTTCCGTAGGATTTTCCGATTCCAGCAAGGTTTCGTCGATCACCACCACGATATCGGGGTGGTAGACGCCGGAGTGGACGAGGATTTCCTCGTCGGAGATGCGGTTGTAAGCCCGCACCGGGGCCCCGGATCGCTCGGGGCCATATTCCGGAAACGCTTGCACATGCTTGCCCTCGCGCAAGTTGATCTGGGCGAGGATCTGGGAGACGGTCTTCGCGCCCTGACCGCCTCTACCGTGCCACCGGATCTCCTTCATCGGGATTCCCTCCTTTCGGAAGTCCGGCCATTATAGGATGGGGATGCAAAGGATTTCAACGTGAGAAACGGAAAAGGCCGTCCTTCGACGGCCTTTTCCTCCCCCTCGATCGGGATCCGGGCGGATCAGAAGTTGAAGAGGAGGTAGATCCCCGGGCTCCATAGGTTCCAAATGGCGTTATAGTCTAACTCCAACAGGAACGACGCCGATTCGGAGAACGGGAGCCTCATCCCGCCGGCAAATATGCTCCCGAAACCGGGCGATCCGTCCCCGTCGGTGCCGCTGAGGGAGATAAACGGCCGCCAGACGAGATAGAGGGGGAGGAATCTGACGGTGCTGTCGAAATATATGCTACCGTGTACCCCCCATCCGAAGTAATTTAAGCCCCAACCGCCCCGAGGCCGAGGGCCAGGGCGAACGCGTCCGGTTCGTCGAACAGCCGGGTCTTGAGCTCCCCCGCCGCTCCCCCGAATTGGAACGCCGAGCCATCCCCGATGGTCGCCAGGGCACCCGCTTGGAGGGTCAGCTGAAGCCCATTCGCCAGGCCGAGGCCCAATTGGGCCTGGGGGGAGTAAAAGAGCCCTGTGCTTTCCCCTGCCGTGACCGTGGTCATCCCCACACCGAGGCCGAAGAGGACCTCCCCCTGATCCAACGTTCTGGCCGTCTGGAAGATGTTGAGGTAACAACCCCCGAGGAGAAGGGGGACCAACAGGATCCCCAGAAAAACCGCGCTTTTTATCGACTTCGTTTTCATTAAACCTCCTTTGAAGCATTCTACCCCTTCACATGCGGGCGCGCGAATCGGGAACCGGAAGTTGACATCGGATCCCGGAATCACTAAGGTTTTGGGAGATGCGAAAAGACCCCTTGGTGGAGCTCGCCCGCCGGGCCATCGAGGCCTATGTGCGCGAGGGCCGGGGCCTTCGTGTCCCTGAAGAAGGATGGGATGCTGCGGGGTTGCATCGGCACGTACCTCCCCACCAAGGGGAACCTCGCCGAGGAGATCATCGCCAACGCCATCAAGGCCGCCACCGAAGACCCCCGGTTTCCCCCGGTGCGGCCGGAGGAGCTCCCGCGCCTTCACATCTCCGTGGATGTGCTCTCGGCTCCCGAGCCGTGCGGCGAATCCGACCTCGATCCCAAGAGGTATGGGGTGATCGTGGAAAAGGGGTTCCGGCTGGGGCTGCTCCTGCCGGATCTCGAGGGCGTGGACACGGTGGAGGAGCAGCTCCGGATCGCCAAGATGAAGGCGGGGATCCCCCCGGACGAACCCTGTAAAATCTATCGCTTCACCGTGGAGCGTCACGTGGAATGAGGGTCATAACCCACACCCTCGGGTGCCGCGTCAACCACTACGAATCCCAGTTGATCCGGGAGAGGCTTTCTGGTCTCCCCGGGACGGGGGAGGTGCACGTGGTGAACACGTGCGCCGTCACGGGCCTCGCCGCCCGCAAGGGCCGGAAGCTAATCCGGAAGCTGCGGCGCGAACACCCCCGGGCCCTGATCGTGGCGGTGGGCTGTCAGGCCACCGACTTCCCCGAGGAGCTCCGGGCCGCTGGCGCGGATATCGTGGTCCCCAACCGGGATAAGGCCCGGATCCGGGAGATCATGCTCGCCCATCTGCGGGGGGAGGCCCCCCGTCGTGACGGCTGGCCTCCCCTCGCCGAGGAGCGGATCGCTCGGGACGCGGAGCAGATCCGGGCCAATCTGAAGGTCCAGGATGGGTGCTCCGTGGCCTGCAGCTTCTGCAAGACCTGGCAGGTGCGGGGCCCGCTGCGCAGCAAGCCCCCGGCCGTGGCCCGCGAGGAGGCTGAGTGCCTGGCCGCCGCCGGCCACCCGGAGCTCGTGGTGGTGGGGATCAACCTCGCCCAGTACGGCGAGGACCTCCCGGAGCGCCCCTCGCTCGTGGACCTCCTGGGGGAGCTGCTCCGGGTCCCCGGGGTCAGGATCAGGCTCTCTTCCCTGAATCCGGAGGGGGTGACCGGTGAGCTCGTCGCCCTGTTCGCAGCCGAGCCCCGGCTCTGCCCTTACCTCCACGTGCCCCTCCAGTCCGGCGACGATCGGGTCCTCGCTCGTATGGGCCGGCCCTACACCGCGGCGGAGTACGCCGAGCGGGTCGGGGCGTTCCTGGAGACGGTCCCCAGGGCCACCTTCGGGGCCGACGTGATGGTGGGCTTCCCCGGCGAGGACGAGGAGGCCTTCCGGCGGACGTGGGGGCTTCTCTCGGAGCTCGAGCCCCTCCGCCTCCACATCTTCCCCTTCTCCCCCCGTCCGGGGACGCGGGCCGCGGCCCTTCCGGATCAGGTCCCGCCAGCCGTGAAACGGGATCGCGCCGCAGCGCTGGAGGAGCTCGCCCGTACGCTGTCCCTGAGGGTGAGGAAGCGGTTCCTGGGCGAGGTGCTGCGGCCGGTGCTCGAGGAGCGTGTCGACGGCATGTGGCGGGGACACGCCGAGAACTATATCGTCCTCTCCCTGCCCTCCGATGGCCTCGCCCGTGGTACAATCCTCCCTGTGCGGGTCACGGAGGTGCGGGAAGAGATCACGGTGGGGGTGATAGAGGATAACCAGGACATTTGAGCTGGAGCTGGAGAGCCCCGAGGTGGCGTTGGGGGTGTTGGGGCAATACGATAGGAACCTCCGATTGATCGCCAAGGAGTTCCCCAAGGCGCGCATCGTCGCGCGGGGGAACCGCATCACCGTGGAGGGCGAGGACGAGGAGGTCGAGCGCCTCCGGGTGCTGTTCGAGAAGCTGGCCGAGGCCGCCCACGCCAAACACCCCCCTTCCCTGGAAGAGGTGCGGTACCTCGTGAGCCAGGTGAAGGAGGGCGGTGACCTCGAGGGGGTGCTCACCGACATCGTCCAGATCACCCACTGGGGCGAGGCCATCCGTCCCAAGACCGAGGGCCAGCGCCGCTACGTCAAGGCCATCCAGGAGAACGACGTGGTCTTCGCCATCGGGCCCGCGGGCACGGGCAAGACCTACCTCGCGGTCGCCTGTGCCATCGATGCCTTGAAGAAGGGGAAGGTGAAGCGGATCGTGCTCACCCGCCCCGCGGTGGAGGCGGGGGAGGAGCTCGGGTTCCTCCCGGGGGACATCCTGCAGAAGGTGCATCCCTACCTCCGCCCCCTTTACGATGCCATCTACGACATGATCCCCGGGAGCGAGTTCGAGCAGTGGATGGCCCATGGGAAGATCGAGATCGCGCCGTTGGCCTTCATGCGCGGTCGGACCCTGAACCACGCGTTCGTGATCCTGGACGAGGCGCAGAACACCACCCATACCCAGATGAAGATGTTCCTGACTCGCCTCGGGTTCGGGTCCAAAGCCGTCATCACCGGGGACATCACCCAGGTGGACCTGGTGGGGCGGACCTCCGGCCTCAGGGAGGTGATCGAGATCCTGTCCGGGATTCCCGGGATCGCCTTTGTCTATCTGGACCGGCGGGACGTGGTGCGCCACCCGCTGGTCAGGGCGATCATCGAGGCGTATGAGCGATACGAAAAGTCCAAACAAGAACGGAAAGAACCGCGCTCAACGGTCTCGCCCTAAGCCCGCCCTGCCCGCAGAGGTCGCGGTGAGCCTCCTCCTGGTTTGGGGGTTCTCCCTGCTGCGGCTGCGGGGGGGGCCGGGGATGGCGCCGTGGCACGAGGCGGTGGGGGCCGCCCTGGCCGGGAGCGTCGCGCTGTGGGTCCTTTGGCGCGCGCAGCGATTCACACGCCCGGAGGGGATCTTCTGGCTGGGGCTCGTGTCCTCCGGGGTGGTCCTGTCCGCGGTGGCGGCGGCGGGCTCCGCCTACCTCGTGCCCTGGGGGTTCGCGGCCGGCCTCGGGGCGCTGTTCTGCGGCGTGAGGTTCGGGGTCTGGACGCTCATTCCCCTCGCGGCCTGGGGGGCGATCGCTCTGGGGAACGGGGCCGCCGCGACGGGGTTGGTGGGCGGTCTCGTCAT
>JAJRVI010000171.1 GCA_024277405.1 Fidelibacterota bacterium | reverse complement strand
TCGCGTCCGTCCCGAGCAATCCCACCACGGTGGTCACGCCGCCCCGGACGAGATCCTCGGGGGAAAGGGGCGGCACCCTGGAGGCGGGCCCTCCC
Organism: Fidelibacterota bacterium; assembly: GCA_024277405.1. Taxonomy (GTDB): domain Bacteria; phylum Bipolaricaulota; class Bipolaricaulia; order Bipolaricaulales; family Bipolaricaulaceae; genus UBA3571. The sequence goes on along the minus strand of JAJRVI010000171.1, from coordinate 7,718 downwards.
TCCCCGCCGCCACCGATGAGGTGCACGTGGAGGTCCACGAGTCCCGGGACCACGGTCCGGCCCCCGAGGTCCACCTCCGCGACCGGGAACGCCCGTGGCCGCGGGAGCCGCTCCCCCACGGCGGCGACCCTCCCGAACACGACCAGGAGGTCCACCATCCCCCGGGGCTCGGGCGCGTAGAGCTCCGCGTTCCGCAGGAGGAGCCCGGGTTCGTCCCGTCGTCCGGCCGTCGTCACCATCGCCGTATCGCGCGCCATTTTACGGTCCCGGGGCCCGGCGTCGAAGCCGGGTAAAATCCGAAGTGCGGGGAAGAGCTCGGGAGCCCCGACGCGCCCGCCTCGCCCGGAACCGGCGGCGGGCGGAAACCGGGCAGTGATAAGGGGCTGGAGGATGAACGTTCGGGTGATCTACGCCTCGCTCACGGGAAACACCGCGAAGGTGGCACGGGCGATCGCCGATGTCCTCGGGGTCGAACCCGAGGACATCCGGAGCCTTAAGCCGGGGGACGTCGCAGGCGTGGGGCTCCTGTTCGTGGGCGACGGGGTCTACGGCTGGAAGCCTTCCCGCAGGATGGTCCGCTTCCTCAAGAGCCTCCCCGATCTCCGCGGGGTGGTGGCCGGGGTGTTCGGGACCTACGGCGCCCGCCCGACACAACTTCCCCTCCTGAAGCGGATCCTGGTCGAGAAGGGGGCGGAGGTCGTGGGGGAGTTCGCGTGCCCGGGGGTGGATTGGTTCACGTTCGGGCTCCTCCGGCGTGGGCGCCCGAACGAGCGGGACCTGGAGAGGGCACGGGCCTTCGCCGCCGAGATCGCCCGGAAGACCGGTTACCTCCCTGAAAGTTCTTCATAGACCTTCTTCAAATTCTCCCGGTGGATCCAAGCGGCCAGCCCGCCCACCGCCTCTTCCGGGATCCCGAAGCGCGTGAGGGGTATCGCCACCGCCTCCTCGAGGCCACCCCCATCTCTGACGGCGCGCTCCACCTCGGGGCCCAGTCGCTCCAGGTAATGGATGTTCTCTGCCAGAAGGCGCCGGGCCTCCTCGCCCCGCAGGACCCTCCCGTGGCCGGGGACGATGGCCTTCCCGCGGAAGCGCTCCCCCAGCGCCCTCAGGGTCATCAGGAGTTCCGTCCGCTCTCCCGAGGAGATGAACGGGATGCGAAGCACCGTGTCGCCGGCGATCCAGATCCCCTCTGTTGGGAGCTCGATCATGAGCCCGTCGGGGGAGTGACCGGGGACGTGGGTGAACACCAGTTCCCTTTGGAAGCGCATCCGGGACCCGTGGGCGAGTAGGAGATGGGGGCAACGGACCTCCGGGATCCGGTAATCGGGGAGGAAGCGGGAGAAGAATCCCCGGTCCGTGGCCTCGATCTCGCGCCAATACTCCCAAAAGCGGCTTTGTGCGAGCACGAGCGCATCGGGGAAGTGGGCGACCCCGTAGATGTGGTCCCCGTGGGCATGGGTGAGGACGAGGAAGTCCACGGAAAGCTCCCGTTCGCGCGCGAACCGCTTTAGCCCCTCCGCCTCGTCGGCGAACATCGGGGGGTCCACCAGTGCCGCCCGTCCCCCGTCCAACTGAACCAGGGTGGAAAGCATGTCCGCGAACCGGGAGCGGAAGACCCAGACCCCTTCAGCGATCACCTCAAATCCCATGGCATCCACAGTTTAGCCCGCGGGGACGGGCCCTGGTATCATGGACGAAAAACTTCCGGGGAGGGACACGTGAGGGTCGAGCTCATAGCGATTACCCCCGATCCCGAGGGGCTTATCGCGCGGTGCGCCCGGGTGTCACACCGCTCCGAGGCCCGGGCATCACCGGAGGCCGACCGGGAACTCGTCCGTGGCCTCCTCGCCCGGGGACACGAATCGGTGCTGGAGTTCGCGTCGGCGACGTTCCTGGTGGAGGGCATCTCGCGGGCGGCGGCGAACCAGCTTACCCGGCACCGCCTGGCGAGCTTCGTCCAGGAGTCGCAGCGGTTCGTGGACGTACGCGACCGCGGCCTGGTACGGCCGCCGACCCTGACCGATGCCCAGTGGGAGCGGGCCCGGTCCCTTCACCGGGACGCGGTGGCCCTCTACGAGGAGCTCATCGCCGCGGGGGTACCGCGGGAGGACGCCCGCTATGTGCTCCCCATCGGGTGTGAGACCAGGTTGGTCGTATCCGCCAACTTCAGGGAGTGGCGTCACATCATCAGGCTGCGGGGATCCGAAGCGGCCCAGTGGGAGATCCGCCGGTTCGCCGCCGCGGTGTTGCGGATCCTGAAGGGCCACGCGCCCACGGTGTTCGGCGATCTGGAGGTGATGGGATGAGCTGGTCCATCCTCTCGGACCGGGAGATCCGGGAGTTGTGCGAGCGTGAGCCCCCGATGATCACGCCGTTCGTCCCCCGTCAGCAGGGGAAGCCCTCCTATGGCCTGGGGTCCTTCGGCTACGACATCCGGTTGGGGAGGAGGTTCCTCGTCCCCCTGGGAGGGGTGAACGCCGTTCTGGACCCCTTGAACTTCCCCCGGGAGCTGTTCCGGGAGATCGAGGCGGAGGGGGTCTTCGAACTCGCGCCGCATTCACAGGTACTCGCTGAGAGCGTCGAGCGGTTCGCCATGCCGGATGACGTGATGGGCGTATGTTGGGGCAAGAGTTCCTACGCCCGCTGCGGGCTGTTGGTGAACGTGACCCCCCTCGAATGCTTTGACGATCAAACCGAGATCCTGACCCTCGAGGGATGGAAAAGGTTCGAGGACCTCGCGGAAAACGAGATCGTGGCCACGCTGAACCCAGATGGCATGTTGGAATATCACCCCATAATCGCCCGCCAAAAACGTTGGTATGAGGGCGAGATGATCGCCATCAAAGGAACCAGTATCGATCTTTTGGTGACGCCAGAGCATCAGCTTTACGTGCGCCGACAGAATAGACTCGACTTCGAGTTGCTCAAGGCTGAGGATGTGGAAGGCTACTCCGAACTTGAATTCAAAAGGGATGCCTTCTGGATCGGCGATCACTCGGAGTCCTTCGTTCTTTCAGCGTTACCAGATGAAGGTCGAGTAACTACTAGACGGTTGGCTTCACAGGTCTTCGACATCTTGGCAGATCTCGGTGAAGCAACCACACCGGAGATATACGGACGTTTGGAGGAGCCGAGGCCGACGAGAAGGACCTTCCACAGACTGTTGCAAATCCTCACCGACCTCGGTGCTGTTGAGCGCCGCCGTGTCCACTCAACTGAAGGTAGGAAGATCGGAGCCTCGCACTTCTGGAAATACAGACTGAAGAGGAAGATGAAAGATTTCGGCCTCTTGGAACCGATACCCGTGCCGATCGCAGCTTGGGTTGAGTTCTTCGGCCTTTGGCTCGCGGAAGGCTCGGCTTACGTGTCGAAGGACGGTGACTACGTTGTGAAAGTCGCTTCCCTCAGCACAAATACGAAGAAGAAAGCGAGGGATATCCTGTACAAGCTTCCCTTCAAGTGGCGTGAGACGCCTTATGGTTTTACCACGTTGAATAAGCGGCTTTGTATCTACCTCATGCAGTTCGGTCACGCCCACGAAAAGCATGTGCCCCCGGAGATCAAGGTGTTGTCGCCGCATCTTCTGCGAAAGCTTTTATGGGCATATATGCTCGGTGACGGGAACTTCTCCACGCTTACCGCCTCAACTTCTTCCAAGCGCTTAGTCGATGACCTCCAGGAGATAGGCCTCAAGGCCGGATGGCCTGCATCCTTTTGGGTCGGCGCCGAAGCCGGGAGGCCCGTGCATATGGCCCCGCAATATGTTTCGAGGAACGAGGTCTTCAGGGTGCGATTCTCGAAGAACGGGACCCCGCAACACGGCCGCGCTGAGAAGGCTTGGCACCGAGTACCGTATAGGGGATATGTCTACGATGTGACCGTACCGCCGCACCACACCATTTACGTACGCAGAAACGGCAAAGCGGTGTGGTCCGGGAATTGTGGATGGCGCGGAAAACTCACTATAGAATTGGCAAATTTGTCGCCCCTTCCGATCAGGCTCCACGTGGGGCAGGGGATCGCCCAGGTCGTCTTCTTCCGAGGCCGGCGTCCCCTGCGTACCTATACGGAGAAGGAGGCTGGTGGGATCTACCAGGATCAACCGGGCGTTACCCCTCCGCGATAACCGCGATGCGAACTTGACGATCTGTTTCACGGGGGTGTAGGATCGGTCGAGATGACGAGGGATATCTTCTACAACCCCACGGTGGGAGCGCTGACATTCCCCCAGGTGGTGGACGAGATCGTCTCCATGATGGAGGACGCTCCCAAGGCAGCCTACGAGATCATCGTGGGGACGGATTCTCAGACCTATTACAACATCGCCGAGTACGTGTCCGCCATCGTGATCCACCGGTTGGGGAAAGGAGGACGGTACTTCTGGCAGCGCCGCCGCGAGAGGAACCCGCCCACGATCCGCGAACGCATCTGGCGGGAGGCGTGGCTCTCCTACGAGCTCGCCCGCCGGCTCGTGGAGGCCCTCCAGGAGCGCGAGGTCCTCGGGTTCCACCTCGAGATCCACGTGGACGTGGGACGCTCGGGCCGCACCCGGGAACTGGTGGAGGAGGTGGTGGGGATGATCCGGGGAAGCGGGTTCGCGGTGCGGACGAAGCCCGAGGCATACGCGGCCTCCACCGTGGCCGATAAGCACACCTGAGGCGGCCTCACGGGGCACCGCCCGCGAGGAGCTCTTCCAGCTCGAGTACCAGGGTCTCGCTCGGCCCCTCCCACACCTTCCGAAGTATCCCGTCCGCATCCACCAGGAAGAAGGTAGGGGTCCACCGGATCCGGTAGCTGTCCATTACCTCCTTCTCGTGGTCGCCGAGGAGCACGACGCGCAGCCTCTCGCCGTACTTCCCCTTCAGGTCCCGGAGCTCCCCCAGATCCTCCGGGGTGAGTTCGTGGCCCTTGGTGAGGACGATGAGGACCACGGGGAGGAGCCGGGTGATGTCGTCCAACATCTCCAACGAGGCCCGGCATGCGGGACAGGTGGGACTGAAGAAGAACAGGAGAGCCGGATGTGGGACGACAGCGGATCCTATTCCCTTTCCCGTGAGATCGGTTCCCACGAGCTCGGGGGGCGGGTTCCCCAACAGGTCCTGGGGACGAGGGATCACAAATCGCTGGAGCTCAAGGAGCTTTCCCCGGAGTTCCCCTTCGGTGAACGGCCACGTCAGGACCTCGTTGTACGCCCCCTCGGCGAACAGGGCCACCGTGGGTGCCACCTTCACCTTGAACCATGAGGCGAGCACGAGCTCTGGATCCACGATCACGGGGAAGGGCACGCCCTCCAGCGACTCCCGGAGCTCCGGCGTGTCCCAGGGGACGACCAGGGCCACCTGGATCCGACTCGCGGTCTGCTCCCCTTGCCAGGCCTTGAGCCAGCCGATGGCGACGGCACACGCCAGACACTCCGGGGCCACAACGAACGCCAGGCACCATTTGCCCTCGTACAGGTCATCCAGCGGGATCTTCCCCCCCTGGAGGGTGGAGAACTCCCAACCGGCGAGCGCGACGAGCGGGGAAAGCAGGATAATGGCGGCCGCCGAGACGATCCGCATCCGTCACCTCCCTGTTTCGGGCTTCCACAGGATTATAAGCCCCACCTTCGCCGTCCCCCGATCCACGATCCCCAGTTCCTGCGCGGCCGCGTAGGAGAGGTCGATGATCCGGCCCTGGACGAACGGTCCCCGGTCGTTTATCCGGACCACCACCGATCTCCCGGTCTCGAGGTCCACGACCTTGACCACGGTGCCGAAGGGGAGGGTCTTGTGAGCGGCGGTGAAGGCGTACATGTCGTAAAGCTCGCCGTTGGCCGTTACGTTCCCGTGGAACCCGGGGCCGTACCAGGAGGCGATCCCCACCTCGTCGTAGCGGGGAAGGTGGGACAGGAGGGATATCCCCGCGGCGAGGAACCCTACGATGAGGACCACGATCCACGTCTTCACGGGGGGATTCTAGCTCAAGATCGGCCCCGTGCCCGCCCGAAGGCGGAACCGAGCCTATCCAGGAGGACGTGGAGGAGGTTCGTCAGGTATATACCGATGAGGAAAGCGATGACCGGCCCCGGAGGGGGCAGCCGCCATCCGACGCGCAGGCCGAGGGCGAGGTACAACGCCGCCCATACGCACGCGGCGAGGAACCCGAGGTACAGCACCCGCGTCAGGGGTCCGAACACGAGGGAATGGGAGAGTCCGCGGTGCTTGAAGGCTACGGTGTAGGGCCACCACAGGATCCGTAGGGGCCCCCAACGGCGAGAGGCGTCCGAGTCCGCGAGATCCAGGTCCGGGGATAGGAGCAGTGATGCCCCCGCGTACGCCGCGGTGAACACCACGAGCTCATCCCACCCTACCCCCAGGAACACCCCAGCGGTGGTCCACAGGGGCAGGGTCGCGAGCTCGAAGGAGAGATGTACCTTCCCGCTGGGCATCGTTGAACCGGGAAAAGCGTAACGTTACAATTTTTAGCAGTCCAACACCTTCAGTGCTAATCACCGATCGTTAGGGAGGTGACGCTATGAAGATCAAGCCTCTGGGGAACAGGGTCCTCATCAAGAAGCTCGAACAGGAAGAGCGCAAGACCCCCGGCGGGATCGTCCTCCCCGAGTCCGTGAAGGACGAGAAGGCCATCCGCGGCGAGGTCGTCGCCGTGGGCACGGCGGAGAAGATCGAGGTCAAGGAGGGAGACAGGGTCCTCGTCTCTGCCTATGCCGGCACCGAGGTGCGCATGGGCGAGGAGAAGTATCTCCTCGTCAAGACGACGGACATCCTCGCCATCATCGAGGAGGAGTGACACAAGGAGGTGAACGATGGCAGCGAAGGAAGTCATATTCGGTGAAGAGGCGCGCAGGAAGGTCCTCGCCGGCGTGGAGAAGCTCGCCAACGTCGTCCGGGTCACCCTAGGCCCCCGTGGCCGCAACGTCTGTCTCGAGAAGAAGTTCGGTTCCCCCGACATCGTGAACGACGGCGTCACCATCGCCGAGGAACAGGAGTACAAGGACGCGTTCGAGAACATGGGGGCCCAGCTCGTGAAGGAGGTGGCCTCCAAGACCAACGATGTCGCCGGCGACGGGACCACCACCGCCACAATCCTTGCCCACGCCCTGATCAAGGAAGGGTTCAAGATGGTGGCCGCCGGCGCCAACCCCATGGCCCTCAAGCGCGGGATCGAGAAGGGCACCAAGGCGGTGGTGGAGGAGCTCAAGAAGATGTCCAAGAAGCTCACCTCCAAGGAGGAGACGGCCCAGGTCGCCACCATCTCCGCCAACGATCCCGAGATCGGCCGCATCATCGCCGACGCCATGGAGGCGGTGGGCGAGGACGGCGTGATCACGGTGGAGGACTCCGAGACCATCGAGACCTACTACGAGATCGTGGAGGGGATGCGCTTCGACCGCGAGTACATCTCGCCGTACTTCGTCACCGACCCGAAGAAGATGGAGGTGGTGCTGGAGGAGCCCTACATCCTCATCACCGACCGCGAGATCAAGAACGCCATGGAGCTCATCCCCATCATGGAGAAGGTGGCCCAGACCGGGAAGCCCCTCCTGGTCATCGCCAAGGACGTGACCGGTGAGGCCCTTTCCACGTTGGTGCTCAACAAGCTCCGCGGGACCCTCACCTCCTGTGCCGTGAAGGCCCCGGGCTTCGGCGACCGCCGCAAGGCGATGCTGGAGGACATCGCCATCCTCACCGGCGGGCGCGTGATCTCCGAGGACG
>JAJRVI010000170.1 GCA_024277405.1 Fidelibacterota bacterium | reverse complement strand
GGATCTCTTCTTCGACGGCGAGGGGAAACTCGTCTCGGAGGCCATCGTCGGCCGCCTTCCCGATGACCGCTATGGGGAGGAGGCCTTCGTGGTGTTGGCCCCGGCCGCCACGGGGGGCGAGCTCCGGAAGTGGCTCTCTGCCCTCTCCGACGGTTACGTCCTCTTCGACCCCGGGGATATCCACCGCAAGGTGCAGGGGCCCGCGGTGATCGAGGATTTGGGTGATGCGTTGAGGGTGATGGGTGATGGGTATCTCGAGTTCTCCCTTGAGGGCAAGGGTTTCCGCCTCAATAAGGACGGCTCTTTAGAGGGAGGGACCGAGGGGCTCTTCCTCGGGGTCGTGGGTGACATAAAGGGTCTTTACGAAAGGCATCCCGAGCTCTTCTGCGTGAGAAAGCCCTATTTCGTAGGCGAGCCCCTCCTCCGCGATCTTTTGCGCCCCGACCGTTCTCCTCCCTCCACCGCGGAGCCGCCCGTCACGCGTCACGCGTCACGCGTCACCAAGAAGACGCCCCTCAACGCCTGGCACCGGAATCAGGGGGCCAACATGGCGGAGTTCGCCGGTTACGACATGCCCCTTTGGTTCTCCTCCGCGTTAGAGGAACACCGAGCGGTGCGGGAGCGGGCGGGCCTCTTCGACCTCGGTCACATGGGGACGATCCTCGTCTCCGGTCGCCGCGCCGAGGCCTTCCTGGACCTCGTCTTCTCCAACTACGCCGCCTGGTTGCACCCGGGACAGGCCATGTACGGGTTCCTCCTCGACCACCGGGGGCACGTGATAGACGATCTCATGGTGTACCGCCTCGGGCGGGATGAGTTCCTATTGGTGGTCAACGCGGCCAACGAGGAGCGCGATTTCCATTGGCTATCGGCGATCAACGCGGGGGCGATCCCCCTGGACCCGGATCGCCCCTGGATCCGGCCCGAGGGGGAGGTGACGATCCGCTTCCTCAAGGAGGAGGAAGGGGGACTGGTCGACCTCGCCCTCCAGGGGCCCTGTTCGCGGGAGGTCCTCTGCGCTCTCCTGTCCCGTCGGGATGCGCTGCGCCTCAGGTCCCTGCGGCGCATGGAGTTCTTCCGGACGGGGATCGCCGGGGTCCCGGTGATCTGTGCCCGCACGGGGTACACCGGCGAGTCGATGGGATACGAGCTCTACGTCCCCAAGGAGAGGGCGCCGGAGGTATGGGAGGCCGTCCTCGACGCGGGGAAGGGGCACGGGGTGCTTCCCTGTGGCCTGGCGGCCAGGGATTCGCTGCGGTGCGAGGCGGGCCTCCCCCTCTGGGGCCATGAGCTCGCCGGTCCCCACGGGGTCCTTCCCCACGAGGCGGGTTTCGGGGCGTACGTCAAGCTCCACAAGCCGTTCTTCGTGGGTCGGGAGGCGTTTCGGGACGCGTTCGCGCGATGGGAACGGGAGATCGTGCGGTTCGCGGTCCCGGCGGGGGAGAGACCGGTGCGGCCTGGGGCCGCGGTCCTCGACCGCGGGGGGGAGGTGATCGGGTGGGTGACGAGTTCGACCCCCGTGCCCGACGGGAGACAGGTGGGGATGGCGCTCCTGTGGCGCCGCGTGGTCAGCCGGGGCACGCCCCTGGGGTTCGCCATGGGCGAGCCCCCCGGCGAGCTCTCCCTGGGGGCGAGGCTCCCCCGGATCGCGTGGGGTGAGGTGCTCCCCCGGTTCCTCGCGCGCAGGCCGGGCGGCGCCGCCACGGAGGAATGAGGTGCGTTGCGGGTCTTCGTCGTCCTGAGCCATACCGGCCCGCTCTCCCCGGACTTCCCCCTGGCGGATCTCCCCGGTAGCGCCGGCAGGCTCGATATCCTCTGCCGCTGTGCCACCGAGGCCTTCCTCCTTTCCCACGGGATCCGCCGCGACGTCCGCCTCTACCTCGTGATCCGGGGGAAGCTCATCATCCGCTTGGACGGCGCCACCCTGCGTTACCTCAACCCCGATGAGCGCTCCACCGCGGCCCTCCTGCGGAAGGCCATCGGGCGCGCACAGGATCTCGCCCCCGGGGAATGGGCCCCATCCACCCCCGGGATCCACGTGCGGTGGGGGTCCATCGTCGATGTACGCGCGGAGCTCGAGACCGGGGGAGTCGACATGTACGTGCTGGAGGAGGAGGGGGAGTTCATCCGCGGGGTTCCCCTCCCCGCCGAGGTCGCGTTCTTTCTCTCGGATCACCGGGATTTCACGCCCGAGGATCTTGCCCAACTGGAGGGCCTCCCGAGGCTTTCCCTGGGGCCGTTATCCCTCCAGGCACAGACGTGCATCGCCTTGGTGCATAATGAACTCGATCTGAGGGAGGCCGGATGGACGAGCGCTTCGTGCCGCTGACGGCGGTATGGGGAGAGGTGGAGGCCGAGCTCCTCATCGGGTTCCTGAAGGGGGAGGGTATTCCGGCCCGAAAGCGGACTCAGGTCCCGCCCTCCGTGTACCCGTTCACCGTGGACGGGCTGGCGGAAGTGGAGATCTTGGTCCCCCAACACCTCCTCCCCCGGGCCCGGGAGGTCCTGCGTGCTTTCAAGCTGAACTGGGATGACTGAGGATCCCTTCGTCGAGGAACGCCGACGCATGGTGGAGGAGCTCCGGCGCCTCGGCGTCCGCGACGAGCGGGTCCTCCGCGTCATGGAGGAGGTCCCGCGCCACCTCTTCGTCCCCGAGCACATACAGCACCTGGCCTACGAGGATACCCCCCTTCCCATCGGCCAGGGCCAGACCATCTCCCAGCCCTACATCGTGGCCCTGATGACCGAGGCCCTCTCCCTGAGGGGGGGCGAAAAGGTCCTCGAGATCGGGACCGGATCCGGGTATCAGACGGCGATCCTGGCGGAGCTCGCGGGAGAGGTTTTCTCCATCGAACGGATCCCGGCGCTGGCGGAGGAAGCGAGGCGACGGCTCGCCCTGCTTGGTTACGGCAACGTCAAGGTCCGCGTCGGTGATGGGACGTTGGGGTGGCCGGAGGAAGCCCCCTTCGACCGCATCATCGTCACCGGGGGGCTGCCGGATCTTCCCGATACCATCTGGGCGCAGCTCGCCGAGGGAGGGAGGCTCGTCGCCCCCATCGGGGGACGCTACGATCAGTACCTGTGGGTGTACGTCAAGGAGGGGGGGCGACGGCGGAGACGTGCGCTCTGCCCCTGCACGTTCGTCCCCATCATCGGGGCCCGTGGCTGGCCCGAGGACAGGGGGGGTCCCTTCGCCGGGGGGCTGGGCCCAGGGGGAGACGGTCGGGACGTCTGACCCCCTCCCGGGGGAAATCGACCCCCCTCCTCACGGACCAACACCACCCCCGATCCAGGCCGCTGTCCTAAGCGTGGGGCAGTTCTGGCTGTAGCCTCCGTCACGGATCATGCGCGGGACGGTGTTGGTGCTGATGGCAGCGCTCGTGTTCCCGGCATCGGCCACGGGACTCGTGACCGACGCCGCGATCCGGTGGATGTCCCTCGATCCCGGGGATCTGAACCTGTTCGTGGGCGCGGTGAACGGGGCCCTGGAATATTTCGCCTCCGAGCTGGGGGCCTCCGGCGTGGTTCCCCCGCTGGAGGGGTTCCGCCGGGCCATGGGCGCCGCCGTGGGCGAGGGGGTGGATCTGTGGCTGTTGCGGGTCGGGGTCGAGTTCACCCTCTCCAGGGCGGAGACCTCCACCGCGGGCGTGTTTTCGCTGGACGGACAGGACTACGACGTTGCCCTTTCCGTTTCGCTCCGCAACACACGCCTGGGGGCCCGCCTCGTCTTCCCACTGTTCGGGGGGCTGTTGGCGGTGGGGGCATCGGGGGGGCTTTCGTACACCTCCCTCGAGTATCTGGGGGCGTTCCAGTTGCCGGATGATCGCTGGACCTTCGCCTTCATCCCCCCGAGCGGCGTCATCCGATGCGGCGTGGGGGCATTCTACGGCGCGGCCTTCGTGCGGGCGTCGCTCCCGTTGATCCTGGGCTTCCGCCTCTATCTGGAGACGGGGTGGCACTGGCAGCCCACCCTTCCCTTCCGATGCGATGGGGAGAGCGTGGACCTTAACGGGGACGGCAAGGCCGATGTGCTCCAGCTTTTCGGGCTCTGGCTCGCCGGTGGAATGGAGATTTCCTTCGGGTTTTAGAGGAGGGGAGAGATGAGATGGAAGACAGGGATAGCGGTTTTGATACTGGGGGTCCTGATCCTTGGGGGGTGCCGGTACCTCTCCGAGCCGCCCCAGGCGCTCTTCTCCCTGAAGCCCAAGTACGGGGAAGCCCCCCTGGTGGTCACCTGCGATGGATCGTTGTCGTTCGATGAGGACGGGAAGATCGTGGAGTACATCTGGGATTTCGGCGATGGGGGCAAGGCCTTCGGTCCGCTGGTCTCCCATACCTACGAACGGCCGGGGACCTATACCGTCACCCTCAGGGTGTACGACGAGGACGGCCTCACCGACGAACGGACCCTGACGGTCCACGTGGTCCCCCCACCCCCCAGCCCGGACTTCATCTGGGGGCCGCCCCGGCCCGGCACGGGGGAATTGATCACCTTCGATGCCTCCGGCTCCACCTCCCCCAACGGGGAGATCGTGGAATACCGCTGGTCCTTCGGCGACGGCAAGACAGCCACGGGGAAGGTGGTGCAGTACCGGTACTGGTACGGGGGTAGTTATCCCGTCACCCTCACGGTGGTGGACGAACTGGGGGCCACCGCCACGGTCACCAAGATGGTGGATGTCCAAGGGGGGCCGGGATGTCAGGGGTGAGAGCCGTGATGCGGAAGCTGGTCCTCGGCGGCTTCGTCATGGGAGCGTTGTGGCTCTTGTGGGGCTGCAGTTTGAGCCTTTCCGACGAGGGGATCGTGGCGGTGATCCGGGCCGAGCCCACCCAGGGCCGGGGCCCGCTGGAGGTGACCTTCGATGGGAGCGCCTCGCGGGATCCGGCGGGATCCATCAGCGAATACTTATGGGACTTCGGCGACGGGACCGAGGTAGTCTCGGGCGTACGGGTGACCCACACCTACACGCGGCCCGGATCCTACCTCGTGACCTTGGTGGTGACCGGGCCCTCGGGCGTAGGACGGGCCACCACCTGGATCTACGTGGACAACAGCCCCCCAGTGGCCGACTTCACCTTCTGGCCCGAGGACCCCATGCGCAAGGAGGAGATCGGCTTCGATGCGAGTCCCTCCTACGATCCCGACGGGGAGATCGTCTCATATCGGTGGGACTTCGGCGACGGGGCCACGGCGGAGGGCCTCCAGGTCTCGCACGCTTACGACGAGGATGGCGAGTACACGGTGGCCCTCACGGTGGTGGACGATTCCGGCGCGGAGTCCACGGTGACGAAGACGGTGGTGGTGGAGACCTGTCAGTCCGGACCACCGGGAACGTGTCCGTTGGGAGGGTAAGCCCGTGAAGCGCAAGAGCCCGCTTGTACATAGGGATGCGCCCCCGTAAGGGGGCGTTTTCCTTCCCGGGGCGACAAGGTAACATGTATCACGGTTGAAACCTTGACAATTATAAACCATCCGTTTATAGTGGTAACGCATTGGGGAGTGGCGAAAAGGCAAACCTGGGGAAACCCGGGGGCGCAAAGCCGACGGGCCCTCCCGTCCCCGGTGGGACGAAGGGTGGCCGGGCTGCCGAACCACCCCCATGGATGAGAAACATACATCCATGGAGGTGGTGTTTTTATGCGTAACGGGATCCTCTTGGCGATCGGGACTCTGCTCTTTATCCCCCTGACGGTGCACGCCAATACCGGGGGCAGCGTCAGCGCCACGTTAACCTTAGAGGACGTGATTCACCTCGCCGTCGACTCTGACTGGGGCCCTCTTACCATCAACTATAAGGACATTGCCGGTTGGGCAGCGGGTGAAATAATAGATTGGGACGAGGGTGAAAATGACATCACAGTAAGAATATGGGCCCTCACCGATTTCAAACTCTGGGCCTGTTACTATGCGAAGGAAGGGACAAACGATGTCGATCCGGGATTCGGTAACCCCAATGACTTGCTGTACCTTGATGATATGGCACTCTACTACGAGGAGATCACCGAGCCAAACGACTACACTGGGACATACGAGGGCACACTCACGATGCTTTATACTTTTGATGGCGATAACAACATCAATAATGGTGGTACCACCCTTTCTTTCGAGGTACGACTCAAGCCGGAAAATCTAGGCGACCGGGAGAGTGATGAAGAGATAACGTTTACCATCGTGTTCATCGTCGAGGAGAAGTCGAAGATTTAAACCATGCGTGGAATTCTGGGGCCGGGGCTGCTGATCGTGGCGGCCCTGGCTCTTCCATTTCCCCTGGTGGCGGACACGGGTGGGGCCGTCGAGGCGACCCTCACCATCGTCGCCGGGGGCCCGATCGGGGGAGGCGGTGGGGTGGGGGAGCCGTGTGCCTCTTCCCTGGGGCCGCCTCTTCCGCCCCTCCAGGTGAGCCAGCGGGTATCCCTCTTCCACGACGTCGACGGCGACGGGCTCCTCGATCCAGGGGACATGTTGGCCTACAGCGCCGAGGTGGAGAACCTTTCTCCCGGGACCTTCGAGGGATTGCGGATGTTCTTGGTGTTCCACAACGCGCTCACCCCGTTCGGTCTGCCGAGCGGGTGGCGGCAGTTGGAACTCGGAGCACTGCGGGCGCTCGATGTGGAGCTTCCGCCACTGCGCCCGTTCGGCAAGGTCCGGGTGGGCTTCACCGCCCGGTTCGAGGGTGAGGAGACCGAGGTCCCGGCCGTGTTCGTGCAAGCCTATCTCTACGGCAAGGGCTTCTCCGTGGCGGCGGACGACCCCGCCACGGCGGCCGTGCTCGACCCGTTGGTGATAGGGGTGCGGGAGACGGTCGGGGGGGCGGCCGCGGCGTTCCCCGGCCAGGCGGTTCTCGCCAAGGAGGTCACCACGTTCTCCTCCACACCCCGGTTGGTTTCTCCGGGCGATACCGTGGAGTTTCGGATCTCGTACACCGCTCTGGATGGGGGATCGGTGGAGCTGGTGGATTTCGTGCCCCCGCCACTCCGGGTGAGGCCGGAGACGATCTCCGCCGGAGACCTGGAGACCGTTGGGGGCGGTTTCTCCTTGATCCGGGCGCGGTTCACGGGGTTATCCCCTGGGGACCGGGTCTCCCTGAGGTACCGGGCGGAGGTGGGCGGATTGGATATGTTCACCTTCTTGGCCACCAGGGCGTTGGCGGTTCTCGCGGACGGCGAGACGGTCTTCTCCGATGATCCGGGGACCGCAGCCCTTGGGGATCCCACGGCCTTGCTCTTCCCGTGGACATATGGGTATTGGTCGCCGGAGCTGTGGGGTGAATTCTCGCGGCGTTCGCGCTGTATCCTCCCCGTGATCGTGCGGGATGTCGAGGGAAACGAGTCCCTGCGGTGGGCCTTCTGGGGCCCCGGGGAGCTGAGCTCGGCCGGCCCGGGCGACCTGGTCTTCGCGGAAGTTCTCGAGGTCCCGGTCGCGGCTCTGACCGGACAGGCCGGCCTGGGGTTCCTGCTGACCCATGTGCCCCCGGACTTCCAAGAGGCCTTCGTCCCGGGGATCTACGGTGAGCCCGTGTTCGTCCCCCTCTCGGGGGGCACGGACGTCATCCAGGGGCTGAAAGGGGGGCTGTGCGGGGAGATCTTCCTCCCGCTGCTGGTACAGCTGCCCGCGAAAGGGCCCGTATATTTGACCGGGGTGGTGGTCGATGAGGGCACTTAGGCCCGCGCTCCCGGTCTTCGTGCTGTTGGTTTGGGGGATGGTTTTATGGGGCCAGACCCCGTGTTCCGACGGGATCACCCCGGATGCCCAGGGCTATGTGGACAGCCTTTTCCCTGATGACTTCGATACCACCCCGCCCTTCTATGCAGCTGTCAGGTGGTGGATATGGGTCAGACGGAGCTACCTCCACTTCGCTCCCGGGACCCTGCCGAACTGCGTGGGCAGGGCGACCCTTTGGTTGAAGGTCGATCGCGTCTCCAGGGCTCCCGAGATCGAGGTCCGCGAGGCCTACTGGGACGGGACCCCCATGACCTGGGATACCCAGCCCGCGTGGGGGGACCCCCTGGATTCCGAGGTGATAAGCGCCCCGGGGTGGGCCTCCTTCGACGTCACGGAGGCGGTGCGGCAGTATGTCGCCGGGGATATATACCAGTTGGCATTTATGATCAAGGTCAGTTTAGAGTGGAGCGGCTTGTGGGGGAAAGGGATCGAGTTCAGCGGTGCGTGCCTCATAGTGGAGCCCTGTTTCGAGGTGACGGTCGAGGGGCTGAGCGATTTCACGGTCACCCAGGGTTTCCTGTCCACCGAGCGCTACGCCCCGCTGGGGGAACTGGGGGTGACGATCGACGCATTGGTCCCCTACCGGATGCGGGTCTGTTATGAGGTGGAGCCCACGCCCGATCCCCCGTTCACCGCCGACCCGGTGGAGCTGGAATATCCGTCCGGGAACTGGTTTACCGTGCCCCGGTGCCCTGTGTACACCGAGCTCCCCGGGTTCTCTGGGAGCCCAGGGACGGAAAAACACACCTATCGGGTACGGATAGATCTCGCCGACCTGGGGGACAGGGTCTCCGGCGAAGAATTCAGCTTTATCTTGATGGTGGAGGTGATACCGCAGTGAACCGTGGCGTGATGCTGAGGCATGCCGCAGTGGCCATGGCCATCGCCCTGGCGTTGAGTGTACCGGTGGCGGCGGAGATCACCGTTACCCCCCTATCGCTCAAAGTCCTCATCCCTTCAGGTGAAACCGGGACGGCTTCTTTTGTCGTCCGCAACGTGGGCCAATCCCCCGCCGACGTACGCATCACCCTCCACGATTGGTGGCGCACCCCCGAGGGGAAGTTCCAGGTGCTTCCCCCGGGCACCCTGGACGGCTCCTGCGCCCCGTGGGTCGTGTACTCCCATAACGCGTTCGTTCTCGCCCCCGGGGAGGAGGTCCGCGTCACGGTGCGCATCGAGGTCCCGGAGGGGGCGGTGGGCGACCGCTGGGCGCTGCTCCTCGTGGCGGAGTATCCCCCCGAACGCGAGGAAACGGGGGAGGAGGCCATGGGGCGGACCCGGGTGGTGATGGCCTACGCGGTGAAAATCCTCCGCCAGGACCCGGTCAACGCTGCCCCCGCGGGGGAGATCCGCTCCGTGGAGGTGCTGGACACCTCCCCATTGAAGCTGCGCATCGTCTACGTGAACACCGGCAACGCCCACACCGTGAACCGGGGCACGGTGGAGGTGCGGGACGTCTTCGGCCAGACGGTGCGCAGTTTCCCCATCGAGGAATTCCCCACCCTCCCCGGCGAGGAGCGGATCCTCATCGTGGAGGACCCGACCGGGGAACCGTTGCCCGAGGGGATCTATTACGCCTTCGCCACCATCGATTTCGGCGGCGCGTACCTGGTCCGGGGCGGCGTCCTGGTCCAGGTGCCCCCCTCCACCGAGTGATATCGATCACACACCCTTTTCCCCCCCGGGCATCGCGAAAATCGGTGAGCCGCGCACGTAGGTTCCACCTTCCCTTTCCGTATCCCCGTCTAAGATGGCCGCGGTATGGGTCGCCGCCGGAAATGGCGCGTGGGGATGCTCTCCGGGTTCCTCCTCCTGGCGAGCTGTGGGGGCGCGTGGGGAGCACCCTACGCCGTCGAGATCACCGTGACCCCGCCCAAGATCGCCTCCCCCGGGGAGATCGTGACCCATGTGTTCACCCTCCATAACGTGGGCAGCGAGGACGACCTCTACTTCCTCGATCTCCGGGCTCCCCCGGGTTGGGAGTACTTCCCGAAGCAGGACGCGCTCTTCGTGCCGGCCGGCGAGCAGGCGTACCTCTTCGTGAACCTCGTCGTGCCCGAAGGGGCCCCCGCCGGGACCCACGAGGTCGTGTTGAGGGTTACCTCCTCCGGTGATCCGGACGTAAGCGCCGAGGCGAGGACCGCGGTGGAGGTGCTCCCCCGCTGGGATCTGGAGCTTCGCTGGGTCACCCCCCCGGGGAGGCTCCAGGTCGGGGAACGGACTGCCTGGAGATTTGTCCTGAGAAACACCGGTAATGTCCCCGATATATACCGGATCGAACTCGAGCTGTTCGGGCCGGTTCGGGCAGATATTTCGGAAAAGGAGACCCATCTCCTCCCCGGGGAGGAGGAGGTGCTCGAGGTCCGGGTCGAGGTTCCCCGGGACGCGGAGACGGGGAGCGGCTATTCGCTCCGGATCATCGCCACCTCGGCACATTATCCCGGCGTCCGCCGCGAACTCGTGGTCTCCGACCGCTTTCTCCCCCCGCCCCCACAGCTGGTCCCCACGAGTCTCTACCCCCAGTGGGAGGTCACCCTCGGGGTCGAACTGGATTCGGGGGGGAACCCCCGCTTCTCCTTCCGGGGATCGGGGGACATCGAGGTGTTCGACTATCACGTCGACGCCGGTATCGAGCTCTCCCTGGCCGAGCTCGAGGACCTCCGCCTGCGGTGGGAAGGCGGGGGGAAGAGTTTCTCCCTCCATGGGGGTGGGATCTCCGGCCTTCTCCTCGGGGTCTCGGGGAAACCACTCTTCGGGGGGGAGGTAGAGGGGTTGGGCAGGTGGCGGGTGCTTTTCAGTTCCGAGGTGAAGGGTATTTCCCTGACCGGGGAAGGGGCGGATACGGTGTTCGACTTCGTGTGGGGCAGCGATTCCCCCGCGGGGTTTTCTTTTTGTGATTTCGGCATGCGTTGGGATCCCTCGGAGGAGCTCTCCTTCCGGGCCGCCATCTCCCAGGGATCCGAAGCCGCTTCCGCCGGGCAGGCCTTGCAGCTCGGGGGGGAGCTTTCCCGAGAGGGCTTTCGGCTGGGGGCGATTTACCTCCAGGTTTCCCCGGGATACCCCCGGCAGACCCCGCGCGACGAGCTCACCCTGCGGTGGAACGGCACGGAGGGCGCGTTTCCCGTGGACGTGACCTATCGGCTCGCGGCGGCCGCTTCGGGGCCCCCGCCGGGGAAGCTCCTCTCGCACGAGGCCAGGGTTTCCTTTGCCCTGGACCTCCCGCTCCGGCCCGCGTTCGACCTCGGCTACGTCCGTCGGTACCGGTATCCGCCGCCCCCCGAGGTGGACGAGTGGTCCCTCACCATGAGGGCCTCCGTGCGGGGGAGGGAGCCCTTTTCGTGGACCCTCTCCGCCACCAGCACCTTCCGGGATGATCTCGCCGCGGGCACGACCACCGGGACACTGGGCCTTTCGGGGACCGTCACGGTCCGTGCGGATATCCTGGAGCTTTCCCTCAACGCGGGGGTGTCGGCGGCCGTCGGGGAGGGGGCGGGGCCGCCTTCCTCGTCCTTCGCCCTCAGGCTCCGGTTCCCGGGGGCGGTGGGGACCCCGACCGTCTCCTTCCGTGCCGGGGCGGAGAGGACCGTGCTCACGGTGTCCCTGCGGGATATACCCACCGAGGGGGGTGAGGGCGATGCGAGCTTCTCTTACACCCTGGAGGAAGGGCGATCCCGGTGGGAGGCGGCGTTCTCCCTCTCCTTCCCCGCCGACTTCCCCTTCCTCGGTCCCACCCGGGGGCTCATCCGGGGACGCGTCTTCGTCGACCGAGATGGGGATCTCTCCTTCGGCCCCGGGGACGAGGGGGTGGAGGGGATCATCATCGAGGCCGATGGGTTCGAGGCGATAACCGGGGACGGGGGGTTGTTCGTGTTCCCCCCGCTCCTCCCCGGGGTGTACGGGCTCTCGTTCATGGACCTACCCCCCGAATTCGCCCCCGCTGCCCCCCTGCCCGCGGTCGAGGTGAGGCGGGGCGAGGAGGAGACGGTGGAGATCCCCCTGCGCCCCCGGGCCTGGCTCAAGGGGTTGGTCTTCCACGATGTCGATAAGGATGGGGAGCGGGATCCGGACGAGGGCGGGATCCCAGGGGTGGAGATCGCCGTCAAGGGGGAAGGGGGCGAGTGGACGGTGGAGACCGATGCCACGGGCCTCTTCTCCCTGGAGCTCCCCCCGGGACGGTACGCGGTGGTGTTGATCGAGGATAGCCTCCCCGAGCGCTTTATACCCACCACCCCTACCTCCCTCGAGGTGGAGGTGCCGGAGTACGGGATCGCGGAAGTGTCCTTCGGGGCCTATCGGAAGCCGAAGCCGGTGGTGGTCACCTTCGGCCCCCCGATCGCGGAGATCGATTACGCCCCCGAGCGTCCCCGCGTGGGCGAGCCGGTCCGGTTCTCGGGCGCCGAAAGCCGGGCCTTCAACGCGGAGATCGTCGTATATAGCTGGGAGTTTCGCCTGGGGGACCGTGTCATAAAGGCCCAGGGGGCGGAGGTCACCGTCTCCTTCCCCGCGGCCGGCCGCTGGACGGTGATCCTGCTGGTGACGGATTCCAACGGGCTCATGGGCGCGAAGAAGGCGGTCGTCGAGGTCGTTCCCTGAAGGCTCCTTGCCCCAGCGGCATCGTTTAAGCATGATGCGGATCGGGTGATGAAGGGTGCGGAGGAAGTGCGATGTGCTCGTTATCGGTGGGGGGACGGCGGGGTACTCCGCCGCCATCAGGGCCGCCAAGTTGGGGAGGGCGGTGGCCCTCGTGGAGAAGGAGGGGGCCCTCGGGGGCACCTGTCTGAACCACGGCTGTATCCCCACCAAGGCCCTGCTCCACGCCGCCTCCCTCCTGGGGGAGATCGAGGCCGCGGGGAAGTTCGGCGTAAACGTCCAAGGGGTCTCCCTCGATTGGGGGAAGCTCCAGGCATGGAAGGACGGGGTGGTGCGGCGCCTCTCCCAGGGGGTCCGGTTCCTGTGTGAGCGCAGCGGGGTGGAGGTCATCACGGGGGTGGCCCGGTTCCTCTCCCCCAAGCTCGTGCGCGTGGAGGGAGCTGACCTGGAGATCGAGGCCGATGCCGTGGTGGTGGCCACGGGGTCGATCCCCCTGGAGCTCCGGGGGATGGAGTTCGACGGGGAGCGGGTGATCTCCTCCACCGAGGCCCTCTCCCTGCCGGAAAAGCCCGAGCGTATCCTCATCGTGGGCGGGGGCTACATCGGCATGGAGCTGGGGACCTTCTTCGCCTCGGTGGGCAGCGAGGTGGTGGTGGTGGAGCTCATGGGGCAAGTCCTCCCGGGGATCGATCCCGAGCTCGTCTCCCACGTGGTCCGTGCCCTCCCCCCCGGCCTCGAGGTCCACACCGGAAGCAGGGTCCTGGGGCTGGAGAGGGCAGAGGGGGGGATCGCCGCCCGGGTGTGTGGTCCCGACGGGGATGAGTTCGTCGTGGAGGCCGAGCTCGCCCTGGTGACCGTGGGCCGCCGCCCGTTCGCCGAGGGGCTCGGCCTGGAGGAGCTCGGGGTGGAGCGGGACGAGCGGGGCTTCATCGCCGTGGACGGGCGGTTCGAGACCTCGGTCCCGGGGATCTACGCCGTGGGGGACGTGATCCCCGGCCCCATGCTCGCCCACAAGGCCCACTGGGAGGGGAAGGCAGCGGCGGAGGCGATCTGTGGACACCCCACCAAGCCCCGCCCCCCGGTCCCGGCGGTGGCGTTCACCTCCCCGGAGATCGCCACCGTGGGCCTCTCCGAGCACGAGGCCCGGGAGCGTGGCCACGATATCGTGGTCGGAAAATTCCCGTTCACCGCCTCCGGACGGGCCCTCACCCTCGACGATACCCGGGGCCTGGTGAAGGTGATCGCGGAAAAAGGGAGTGGGAAAATCCTCGGGGTGGGGATCGTGGGGCCGTGGGCCTCGGAGCTCATCGGGGAGGCCTCGCTGGCGATCCGCGCCGGCATGAGCCTGGAGGAATTCGGGGAAGCTATCCGGCCGCATCCCACCCTTTCCGAGGCCCTGGGCGAGGCCGCGGAGGTCCCCCTGGGCGGGGCGATCCACGTCCTGGGACCCTGAGGGAAGATGGAGGCGTTCTTCACGAGGCTCTCCGGCGGGAACCTCATCCTCCAGGGGCTCATCGGGGGGATCGTCATCACCCTGTTCAACACCTTGGGGGCGTTGCTGGTGGTGGTGTGGCGCAGGCCCCGGGAGGGCTTCCTGGACGGGGCCCTGGGGTTCGCCGCCGGGGTGATGCTCACCGCCAGCTTCACCAGCCTCATCCTCCCGGGGATCGAGTACGGAGGCGTATGGCCGGTGATCGCGGGGGTGGTGCTCGGGGCGCTGATGTTGGACGCCGTGGACCACCTGGTGCCCCACCTCCACCTCATCGGGGGGAGGGAGGGGAGGCCCAGCGCCCGCATAAAGGCCGTATGGCTCTTCATCATCGCCATTACCCTCCACAACATGCCCGAGGGGCTCGCCGTGGGGGTGTGGTTCGGCTCGGGGAACCTGGACAACGCCCTCTCCCTCATGTGGGCCATCGGGCTCCAGAACCTGCGGGGGGGGCTGGCGGTGGCGGTCTGGGCCCTGGGGGCGGGGATGGGGGCGTACTTCTACGCCGCCGTGGTGGGGGTGAGGGCGGGACTGGTGGAGATCCCCCTCGCCGTCCTCGGGGCCTGGGCGGTGGAGGTGGCCCGCCCCATCCTCCCCTACGCCATGGGGTTCGCCGCCGGGGCCATGCTGTATGTGATCTCGGACGAGATCGTCCCCGAGACCCATCGCAAGGGACACGAGCGCCTGGCCACCCTGGGGTTCATCCTCGGGGCGTTGGTGATGCTTTATCTGGACGTAACCCTGGGGTAATAAGGTTCTCACCAACGGAAAGGAGGGAGTGTGGAGCTTTTGAGGAAGCTTTCCGAGGCGAGCGGGATCCCCGGCCACGAGGAGGATATCCGCGCCATCATCCGCGGGGCGTTGGAAGGAGTCGTGGATTCCATCGAGACGGACCGTTTGGGGAACATCATCGCCCACAAGGCAGGCGAGGGGCCGAGGGTGGCGGTGGCGGCCCACATGGACGAGATCGGCTTCCTCGTCTCCTACGTCGATGAGAAGACGGGGTTTCTCCGGATCGAGCCCCTGGGAGGCTTCGACCCCCGGACCCTGATCGCCCAGAGGGTGCGCGTACACACCGCGTCCGGTGTCCTCATCGGGGCCATCGGGGTCAAGCCCGTGCACATCCTCCCCGAGGAGGAGCGCAAGAAGGTCCCCCAGGTGAAGGAGCTGTTCGTGGACGTGGGGCTCCCGGCGGAGAAGGTGAAAGAACTCGTCTCCGTGGGCGATATGGTCACCCTGGACCAGGGGTTCGTGGAGATGGGGGAGCTGGTCTCCGGGAAGGCCCTGGACGACCGCCTGGGGATCTACGTGGGGATCGAGGCCCTCAAGAAAGTACGGGAACACCGGGCCGACATCTACTTCGTGGGCACGGTCCAGGAGGAGGTGGGCCTACGGGGGGCCCGCACCAGCTCCTTCGCCATCGCCCCCGAGATCGGGGTGGCGCTGGACGTGACCATCGCCTGCGACATCCCCGACGCCAAGCCCCAGGAGAGGGTCACCGAGGCCGGGAAGGGCGTGGCGATAAAACTCAAGGACTCGGCCTCCATCTCCCATCCGAAGCTGGTGAAGTTCCTGATGGAGCTCGCCGAGAAGCGGGGGATCCCGTACCAGCTGGAGATCCTCCCCCGGGGCGGGACCGATGCGGGGGCGATGCAGCTGACGCGGGAGGGGGCGGCGGTGGTGACCCTGTCCATCCCCACCCGCTACGTCCACACCGCGGTGGAGGCCGCCCACAAGCGGGACATCCAGGCGGCCATAGATCTTCTGGCCGCGTTCCTGGAGCGCTGCCACGAGGTGGACCTCCGCCTGTGAGAGGGGTCCGAAGGAGGGGCGATGACGAGAACCCTCTTCGCAAACGTTGAGGTGATCGTCACCTTCGATCGGGAGGGACGGGAGCTGCGGAACGCGTGGCTCCTCGTCGAGGGGAATCGGATCGCTGGCCTGGGGGAGGGGGATCCCCCGCCGGGGCCTTTCGACGAGGTGGTCGACGGCCGCGACAAGGTCATGATCCCCGGGATGGTCAACACCCACCACCACATGTACCAGACCCTGTTCCGGGCCGTGCCCGGTGCCGCCGATAAAAAACTCTTCGACTGGCTCCTCTTCCTCTACGAGCGGTGGCGGGGGATCGACGAGGAGGCGGTGTACGTCTCGACGATCGTGGCGGGGATAGAGCTTCTTCTTTCGGGCTGCACCACCACCACCGACCACCTCTACCTCTTCCCCAAAGGGAAGGAGCGCCTCATCGACGTGGAGATCGAGGCCGCAAAGGAGCTGGGGATCCGGTTCCATCCCACCCGGGGCTCCATGTCCCTCTCCCGCGAGGACGGGGGGCTCCCCCCCGCGGACGTGGTGCAGACGTAGGAGGAGATCCTGGCGGACTCCGAGCGGTTGATCGCAAGATACCACGATCCCTCGTTCGGGGCGATGACCAGGATCGCCCTGGCCCCCTGTTCCCCCTTCTCCGTGACCCCGGAGCTCATGCGCGAGACGGCCGAGCTCGCCCGGGAACACGGGGTGCTCCTCCATACCCACCTCGCCGAAACCGCGGACGAGGAGGAGTTCTGTCTCGAGAAGTTCGGGATGCGGCCGGTGGATTACCTGGAGGAGCTGGGGTGGCTCGAGGGTGACGTGTGGCTCGCCCATATGGTCCACGTGAACGCCGATGAGATCGCAAGGATCGCGGGAGCCGGGGTAGGGGTGGCGCACTGTCCCTCCTCCAACATGCTCCTCGGGTCGGGGATTGCCCCCATCGTGGAGATGCTCCGGGCGTGGGTCAAGGTGGGACTGGCGGTGGACGGCTCGGCCTCCAACGACCACTCCAACATGATCCGCGAGGCCCGGCAAGCGATGTTGGTGGCCAGGGTCAGGTACGGGGCCGAGGCCATGCCAGCAAGAAGGGCCCTCAAGCTCGCCACCGTGGGCGGGGCCCAGGTATTGCACCGGGCCGACGAGATCGGGTCCCTGGAGCCCGGGAAGTGCGCCGACCTTTCCCTGTGGGATATCTCGCGGTTGGAGTTCTCGGGAGCGGCGGACCCGGTGGCCGGACTCCTCCACTGCGGCGTCCAGTACGCGGACCTCGTGATGGTGAACGGGGAGATCCTGGTGAAGGATGGCCGTTTGGTGAACGAGCGGCTCTACGACTATATTCCCCGCCACCGCGAGATCGCCCGGCGGCTGGTGTCCGGCGATTGAAGCGCTTGGAAGCGGGAAGGGGGCGTGATGCGCCGGACGGTGTGGATGGTGTGGGCCGTCATCGCCGTGGCCGCGGCGGGGGCCGAGGACTGGCATCTGGTGGAGACCGCGGATTTCCTCGTGCTCTCGCGGGACCCGGCCCTCGCGGAATCGGTAGGGGAGAGGACCGAAGAGATATGGACGCGCGTCAGCGGTTATTGGGTCCCCTTACTGACGCCCCTGCGGACGCTACCGGAAGGGGAAGAGGACCTATTTGGGGCCGCATTCCCCAAGGATTTCATCCTCGTTTATTCTGACATCGAGGAGTATTGGCGCCACACGGGGAGGTACGGAAGCTACGGGATGACGGCCGCGTTCGGGCACTCTCCGATCCCGGGAGATCTCTGGAAGGAGCTACAGCGAATCTGGCAAAGAGGGGACCCCACGGTACAGGTGAGCATCCTGTATGGAGCGTGGGTGTTCCTCCCCTGTGGTGAGGGCGGATGTGACGCGGCCCTTGCCCACGAGCTCGTCTACCTGCTCGGGCTGCGCCTCGGCTGCGAGTGGAAGGCTCCCTCGGGGCTCGGCCCCATCGTGCACGATGGGATGGCCACGTGGACCGAGTTCGCGCTGGACTACCGGGATGATCCCGATCTCCGGGTGCGCCAGCCGGTGGCGTGTTGGTTGAAGGGGGGAGGGGAGCCGGAGCGGGTCCCCTGGGCGCTCCGCTACGAGGTGGGGGCCTCGCTCGTGGAACGCCTCGTGCGCGAGGTCGGTTCCCCGACTACGGCGCTAGCCCTGTTCTGCCCGGGGGTACGGGAATACCTCGGCTATCCCGTCGACACAACGCCCGCGACGCTCCTCCGCGATATCGCGGGGCTCACCTGGGAGGGCTTCCTCGAGCGGTGGAGGACCGAGCTCCTCGATCTCCGGGTCACCCCGGCCGGCGAGCTCATCCACCGCTTCTACATGCGCAACGTGGAGCTCCGCGCGGCCTTCCTCCGGCCCCTCCTCGCCCCCGATGCCCGTCGGGAGCTGGAGTGTCTGGGCGAGCGGATCCTGGCGGGCGAGGGCACGGAGGCAGATCTCGTCCGGGCCGAGGGTATCCTGGGGGACGCCTGGGCTGAGCCCACGCCCGGGATCCTGGACGCGATCCGGGCGCGGATGGAGCCCCTGCGGCGCCTGGCCCGGGAGATCTCCGGTTCGG
>JAJRVI010000169.1 GCA_024277405.1 Fidelibacterota bacterium | reverse complement strand
CCCGAAACGTGACCCTCGCGAACATGTTTGGGCGCGCGGTCACGGACCCCCGCGCACAGGGGGCAATAGCGGCGGGCGGGCGTGGAGATGTGTTAACATCGGGGACGTGATCGGGACCTGGGTCAATATGGGCACGGTCCTCGCCGGGGGGACCCTCGGGCTGTTGGTGGGGGAGCGGCTGCCGGAACGCGTCCGGAAGGCCGCCACGTCCGGGGTCGGCCTCGTCACCCTCATCCTGGGGTTCAGGATGGCCCTCGAGGCCGAGGACGTGCTGAGCCTCCTCCTCGCGGTGATCATCGGGGGCGTGCTCGGGTCCGCGTTGCGGCTCGAGGAACGCCTGGAGCGCGGGAGCAGGCACGTGGAGCGGTGGTTCCGAGGATACCCCTTGGCCGAGGGATTCCTCACCGCGAGCCTCCTCTTCTGTGTGGGACCGATGACGCTCCTCGGGGCCCTGCGGGACGGGATGTTCGGCGATTGGTCCCTCCTCGGGGCCAAGGCGATCCTGGACGGGATCTCCTCCGTGGCCCTGGCGGCGGCCCTCGGCCCCGGGGTCCTCCTCTCCCTGTTGGTGCTCCTCGTCTACCAAGGGGGGATAACCCTATTCGGACACCTCCTGGCCGCCAACATGGGCACCCTCTCCGCGACCTCCCCGGGGGTGATCGCGTTCTCCGCCGCGGGGGGCGCGGTGATCATCGCCCTGGGGTTCGAGATCTTGGGCTGGAAGAGGATTTCGGCCGTGGACCTCCTCCCGGCCCTCGCCCTGGCGCCCCTCTTCAGCTGGCTGCTCCGGTACATCTCCCTTTGATCCCCATGCGTGCGGGCGCCCTCCGGAGGGAAGCGAGGCTGGCGCGGAAGCTCTGGCCCCTGATCGCGGTCCAGCTCCTCACCGGCGTCGGCTTCTCGCTTTCGCTCCCCTTCCTCTCGCTCTACCTTTACCGGGCACGCGGGATTCCCATGGCGCTCGTGGGCGCGATCATGCTCGGGTCCGCCGTGGCCGCCGCCCTGGCCCGCGTCGTTGGCGGGGAGCTCGCCGACAGGCTCGGCCGGCGGCCCGTGCTCCTGGGGGCCCTATTCCTGCGGGTATTCCTCTTCCTCGGCCTCGCCGTTTCGGTGCACGCGGGGCTTCGGATCTCCCTCATCGCCGCCCTCTACTTCGGGATCCGGTTCTCCGGGGCCCTCGCCATGCCGGCGATCTCCGCCATGGTGGCGGACCTCGCCCTGGAGGCGGAGAGGATGCGGGCTTACGGGATCCTGCGGGTGGGGGCCAACGTGGGATGGGCCCTGGGGCCCTCGGTCGGGGGCTTTCTCAAGGCGTTCCTCCCCTATGGGGCCCTATTTCTCCTCACCGCGGCGGTCTCGGGCGCCTGCTTCCTGTTGGCCCTCGTTTCCCTGCGGGAGTCGTTCCGGGGCGAGGGGGCACGGCGCGAGGGGCTCCGGGCCGTGTTCTCCTCGTTGCGCGATCCCCGCTTCCGGGGGTTCATCCTCCTCTCGCTCCCCGTCCTGCTCGTCGCGGGCCAGCTCATATCCACCCTCTCGGTCTTCGTCGTGGATCGGCTCGGCCTCTCCACCGCCCATTTCGGAGCGATGCTCACCCTGAACGGCCTCCTGGTGGTGGCCCTACAGTATCCCCTGGCCCGGCTCCTGGAGGGGCGCCCCCGGGATCGGGTGTTGGCCCTGGGGGCGTTGCTCTACGCCCTGGGATACCTTTCCATGGGGTGGCTGCGCTCGTTCCCCGCGCTTATGGGCGCGGTGGGGGTGGCGACATTGGGGGAGATCGTCTTCATGCCCGCATCGTTGGCGGTGGTGGCGGGGCTCGCGTCCCCCGGGGAGAGGGGGCGTTACATGGGGCTGTGGGGGCTGGCGGAGTCGTTCGGGTGGTCCGCCGGCCCCCTCGTGGGCGGGATACTGCTGGACGTGTTTCCCCGGGATCCGCGGCCCGTGTGGGGCATCATCGCCGCGATGGGGCTCGCCGCGGCGCTGGGGTTCCTGCGGCGGCGTGACCTCAGGGGATGACGGAGCGGCCGAGCTCCCTCCCGGAGGCCGTCACGCGGAGGTGCCCCAGCTGGATGGCCTCGGGGCGCGGGCCGCCCGGCACGGAGCATACGAGGCCTTCCCGATCCAGAGAGATGATGCGCCCGATCCCCAGGAATCTCCCGGCGGCGAAGCACCCGATGAGCCTGTCCTGGAGGTAGCTTTTCGGCACGAGATACAGTTCATCCAGCTCCCAGAAGGACCGCACCGCGCCGGCCGAGAGGGGCTTCCCCTCGATCACCGCGATCACTTCCTTCCCCAACCGCCTGGCGAAGAGGACCTCGCACCCCAGCATCTTGGAGAGGGTGTGGGGATCGAGGACCTCGCCGGCGCCGAGCAGGGTCTCCCGCCACGCGACCTCCGCCCACCCCAACCGCACCTCGTGCCCCCGGGAGAACTCCCGGCGGAAGTTCTCCTCCCGCGCGTTCGCCCGCTCCTCGCGGGATTTCTGGCGCACCCCTGTGACCCTGGCGGCGACGGTTCGCACGCCGCACGTGACCCGCAGGAGCTCCAGTTCCTCTCCCCGGGGGAGGAGCACCACGAGGTCGGGATCCAGCGCCTCCACCAGGGCGAGCTTGTACGCCCGCCCGGCCTGGCCGGAGATGTAGCCGTCCGTGTCCACCACCACGGGGCGACGGGCCCGCTGCACCATGCGCTTGGCGCCGCAGAGGGCGTGGAGGAGGTGGCCCCGGGGGGTGGTGTCCCCCACGAAGTACCCGTCCCGCATGCCGGCCTCGTAGGTGCCGAGGGTGATCGCGGTGGGGGGGCCGATGACGGATTGCCCCAGGTCGGCGTCCACCACCTCACCGCCCAGGAGGCGGTGGAGGGCCCGGGCGAGGGTGGTCTTCCCCACGTCCACGCCTCCGATGA
This sequence comes from Fidelibacterota bacterium, assembly GCA_024277405.1. Classification (GTDB taxonomy): domain Bacteria; phylum Bipolaricaulota; class Bipolaricaulia; order Bipolaricaulales; family Bipolaricaulaceae; genus UBA3571. The sequence goes on along the minus strand of JAJRVI010000169.1, from coordinate 3,183 downwards.
GGAGCACACACCCCTGGGGCGGGACGTGTTCGGCGATCCTGGCCGCCACTTCCTCCGCGGGCCCCGTGTAGTCGACGTTCATGCCCAAGAAAGGAGGAAAGCTCCCTTCCGCCCCGGGGGAGGTGAGGCGTGCGGCGGGATGGGTGGGCACAAAGCCGGTGCGGAAGGGAGGCCACGGAAATTATAGCGTCGCCCTCCCAGGCCCTTCAATTCAGCCCTCCCGGAGCATCCCGGCCATGAGTTCCCGGGATTCGTCCATGCCCTCCGGGGCCATGAGCTCCAGGACCCAGAGGGTCGCCCCCTTCAACGGGAGAAGGGCGGTATGTAGGGGGATCACGCCCTTCCCCAACGGGAGGTGGTCGTCCACCTCCCCACCGTTGTCGCTCACGTGGACCACGGCGATCCGGGATGAGAGGCGTGGTAGGAACTCCAGGGCCGCATCTCCATGGGCGGTCCAAGCGTGCCCGATGTCCAGCGTCCCCGCGAGGTCGAGGCCCTCCAACCACGAGAGGTACTCGCCCAGGTCCCAGAGGTAGAGGTAGGGGAGATGCGGATCGTTCTCGAGACATAGGGAGATCCCGAGGTCCTCCGCCCGACGTCTGAGGCGTGCCAGGGCCTCGCGGGCGGCGGCGAAGGGGATCTCCCCGGGGACGCCGCTCGCCCGGTACCCGAGGTGCACGGTGACGTGGGTCGCCCCGATGCGGGCCGCCAACGCCAGGGTGCGGGAGAGCTCGGCCTCCGCGAACCTCCTGGCCCCGGGATGGCGGGAGATGAGGTTCACGTCGCCGGTGGGGGCGTGAAGCGAGAGCACAAGGCCCTCCGCGGCCTCGCGCACGTCCCGCATCAGGCTCGGGGACCAGTTCCGCGGATGCCAGGGGGGCTCGCACAGGATCTCCACCCCCTGGAATCCCCGTTCCCGGGCGAACCGTATCGCCTCCACCGGGGACTCGAGGTGCACGGCCAGTGTGGAGAAAGACAGTATCGCCATGGTTCCTCCTCGGGCGCGATTATAAGCGAGCCTCAGCGGCGCCGCGCCGCCAGGGCCACCCCGAACAGCGCGGCGGATAGGAGCACGATGGTGGGCCCGGGGGGAACGTCGAGATAGAAGGAGATGATGAGCCCCGCGACCACCTCGCCGACCCCCAGCGCCGCGGAGAGGAGGAGCAGGCGATGGAAATTCCGCACGAACTGGTAGGCGGTGGCCGCGGGGACCACGAGCAGCGCCGCCACCAACACCGCCCCCACCACCCGAAGCGATAGCACCACGGTGAGGGCCACGAGGGAGAGGAGTCCCCCCTGGAGCGCCCCCGCGGGGAACCCCTGGGCCTCGGCCATCCCCGGATCGAAGGTGATGAGGAGGAACTCCTTGTAGAAGAGGGCGATGCCCACGAACACGATCCCCGTCAGGGCGACGCTCGCGACGAGGTCCTGCGGCCCCACCGCGAGGATATTGCCGAAGAGGTACCCGAAGAGATCGGTCTGGTACCCCGGGACGAGGCCGAGGAGCAGGACCCCGAGCGCCATCGAGGAGGCGAACAGGATCCCGATGGCGACCTCCTCCCTGATGTGGCCCCGGCGCGAGGCGTGCACGATCCCCCACGCCACGAGGAGGGAGAACAGGAGGGCGCCCCACAGGGGGTCCATCCCCAAGAGGACAGCGATGGCCACGCCGCCGAAGGCCGCGTGGGCGATCCCCGCCCCGATGAAGGAGAACCCCCGCAGGACCACGTACACCCCCACCGCGCCGGCGGTGGCCCCGATCAGGGCCCCCGCGATGAGGGCCCGCTGCATGAAGGCGTACGCCCAGAAGCTCACCGCCCTTCCCCCCGGCGGAACGTCCGGTGGCGCCGCACCACCATGTGGGGGACGCGGCCGTGGTGGAAGAAGAGGGCGGCGCAGCCGTACATCTCGGCCAGCGCCTCGTCCGTCAATACCTCCTCGGGGCGGCCGTGGACGACGAGCCTCCGGTTGATACAGGCCACCTTGTCCACGTACCGGGAGACGACCCCGATATCGTGGGTCACCATGACGATGGTCACCCCCCTCTCCTGGATCCGGCGAAGGAGCTCGTAGAAACTCTCGCTGGCCGCGGGATCGACGCCGGTGGTGGGCTCGTCCAGCAGGAGGAGTCTGGGCTCGGCCGCGAGGGCCCGGGCGAGGAAGGCCCGTTGTCGTTGTCCCCCCGAGAGCTCCCCGATCGGCCTCGTGGCGAGATCCCCAATGCCCACGAGCTCCAGGGCCTCGCGCGCTGCCCGGCGATCCGCGGTCCCGGGCCGGCGTATCCATCCCAGGGACCCGTAACGGCCCATGAGGACGACGTCGATCACCCGGAGGGGGAAGTCGGGGTCGATCCCCTCGGCCTGGGGGACGTAGCCGATGCGCGCCCGTCCGCGTCCCAGCTCCCACGGGCGTGTCCCGAAGACCCGCACATCCCCTCGCGCCGGCCGGACGAGCCCCAGGATCACGCGCAGCAGCGTGGTCTTGCCGGCGCCGTTCGGGCCCACCACGCTCACGAACTCCCCCTCATCCACCGCCAGGGAGATCCCCTCGAGGACGGGGTGGCCCCCGAGTTCCACCCAGACGTCGGAGAGCTCGACCACCGGGCTCATCCGAGCGCCCCCTCCATCCGGGAGACGTTGTCACGCATGAGGGAGAAGTAGTCCTCCCGCCCGGGGACCCCGCCCAGGGGATCGAGGGTGACGAGGGCGGCCCCGGTCTCCTGGGCGATGAGCCCCGCCACTCCCGGGGGGTGCTGTACCTCTACGAAGATGGCCCGTACGCCCCGAGCGCGCACGAGCTTTATGATCCGGGCCACTTCCCGGGGGGATGGTTCCCGTCCCGGGGTGGGCGCGATGACCGCGAGCTGGTCGAGGCCGTAGCGGCGGGCGAAGTACCCCCACGCCCCGTGGAGGGCCACGAACTCCCGGTGGGACCAGCGGGCGACACGGGCCTCGATCTCCCGGTGGAGCGCGAGGAGGTCGGAGATATAACGCGCGGCATTGAGCTCGTAGGAGAGCCTCCCACCGGGATCGGCCCGGACGAGGGCGTCCCGGATCGCCGCCACCTGGAGCACCGCGTTCAGGGGGTCTAGCCAGATGTGGGGGTCCCCATCGATGGGATCGATCCCTTCCGCGGTGACCACCACCTCGAGGTGCGGGTTCCCCGCGGCGGAGACCACGTCAT
>JAJRVI010000168.1 GCA_024277405.1 Fidelibacterota bacterium | reverse complement strand
GGGGACTTGGAGTAGTGGAAGTAGCGCCGCTTCCCGTGAGGCTTTGGCCGGGCAAGATCCGCGAGCCCGATATCTTCTTCATCTCCGCCGAACACCGGGACCGAGTGGGGGAGAAGGTCTGCGGGGTGCCGGATCTCGTGGTGGAGGTCATATCCCTCGGCACACGGGAAGTGGACCGGGGGGAGAAGTTCTCCGAGTATGCTAAGGCCGGGGTGAGAGAGTACTGGATCGTGGATCCCCAAAAGCGCACGGTTGAAGTATTCACCCTGCGGGGCCACGTCTACGAGACTTTGGGGGTTTTCCGTGAAGGGGAAATCGTTCGTTCTGAGCTCCTTTCTGGGTTCGAGGTCCCGGTGAAGGATATATTCGCCGGCACGGAGGCGGACGAAAGTTAGTTGGTAAACGATGTATGCCTATAAGCCCTCGGGCCTTGAGGAGTTGACCCAGCTTGCGGGAACTCACCCAGCGTTCCCCTTATCATTGCGGATCACCACCGGAAGTTTGCCCAAGAGGAGAACCCCATTGTAAACCCGGCGCCCGGGGGATAGCCTTATTGAGGATGAGGAGGCCTTTGGGATATGGGTTTCTGGCGGTGGCGGTCCTGTTGCTCCTGGGGTTGGGGGTACGGGATCTCCGGTTTCGAGGCGGGCTCTTCACCTACACGTCCCCACCTCTCCCCGAGCCCCAAGCGGTGGAGATCCGGCCCCTTTGGCCGTGGTTCGGGACGCTTTTGCGGGGCATCTTCCTCGGGTTCACCGCCTTAGCCGTCCTCGGGCTCATCGTCGCGACCCTCGACAGGCGGATGAGACGATGGGCCCTCAGGCGGCTGCTCATCCTCGGAGCTTTGGCCCTCGCCCTCTATCTCATCCTCGGCCAGCTCGAACCCCTCCCCCAGCAGGAGGAACCTCCACCGGTATCCGGCGAGCCCATAAGGCCCGCGGACACGATGCCCCCTCAGGCCGGGGACACCCTCCCCCCAGCGCCGCTCGAGGGGGAAGGTCTTCCCACCTGGGCTCTGGTTTCGGCGTCCATGGGCATCTTCGTCGTCACCTCCCTCCTCGCCTTCCTGTTTCTCCCCAAAGGACGGAGGAAGGCCGGCGAGATCCCCGTCGAGCGGGAGCTGGGGCGTATAGCCGGGCAGGCCCGACGAGAGCTGGAGGAGGGATACGGATTGGAGGAAGTGGTGATCCGCTGCTGGGCCCGGATGGTGGAGCTCCTTTCCCCCAGGGTCGGGGGACGTGGGGATGCCCCCGCCCTCACCCCACGGGAGCTCGCGATCCGGTTCAGAGCATGGGGGTTCGATCACTGGGCGATCCCGGAACTGACCCGGCTCTTCGAGGAGGTCCGTTACGGCAACAAAAGGGATCCTTTCCGTAGGGAGCGGGCGCTCCGAGCTCTGCGGGCGCTGGAGGGAGCGTACGGTGAGCGGACGCACTAGGACCGCGATCGGCGTCGGGCTGGTGGCGACCGTGGGGATCCTCCTCGGAGGCCGTGGCATCCTTGAGCCACTGGCGCGTGCTGTGGTGGAGGTCGCCCGGTTCCTCGTCTCCTTCCCCGAGAGGTTCCTTTGGGTGCTGGTGGTGATCATGGGAACGTTGGCGGTCCTGCCGCCCATCACGCGTGGCTCCCTACGGCCACGGAAAAGGGAGTCCAAAAGGAGCTATCTCGCCCGGTGGGAGGACCTAGCTGCTTGTATCGAACTCGCCCCACGATCCCCCAGGATACGGGAATCCTTGGCCAGGAGGCTCTCGCGGTTGGCCGCGTCGGCGATCGCTTTTGGACGTGGATCATCCCCGGAGTCCGCACCGGAGGAGGCCGAGGAGGGCCGGACGTGGGGCTTCTCCCCTTCGGGGAAGATGTCTCCGGAGGCCTTCCACCGCGCCCTGGAACAGGCCATCGCCGAGGTCCGGGGGCTTATGCACGGAGGTGACGTACGTTGAGGCCCGAAGAGGTGGCCGCGTGGGCCGAACGGGTCCTCGCGGAGGTGGAGCGGGCGGTGGTGGGGAAGCGTGAGTCCTTGAGGCTCATCCTCATGGCCTTCCTCGCTGGCGGACACGTGCTCATCGAGGACGTCCCGGGGTTGGCCAAGACCCTGGCCGCGAGATCCCTGGCCCGGGCCATGGGGCTCGAGTTCAAGCGGATCCAGTTCACCCCTGATCTCCTCCCTGCCGATATCACGGGTAGCTATGTGTTTCGGCGCGATCAGGGGGAGTTCGAGTTCCGCCCCGGCCCTATATTCGCCCAGCTGCTTCTGGCCGATGAGATAAACCGTGCCACCCCCAGGACACAGTCGGCACTGCTCGAGGCGATGCAGGAGGGACAGGTCACGCTCGAAGGGGTTTCCCATCCCCTGCCGCGGCCGTTCCTCGTGGTGGCCACCCAGAACCCCATCGAGCACGAGGGGACTTTCCCTCTCCCCGAGGCGCAGTTGGATCGATTCCTGGTGCGGCTGCGGTTCGGGTACCCCTCCCGGGAGGAGGAGGTGGAGATCCTGCGGCGCCGCATGGAGCGCGGGCGGCCAGAGCCCGAGATCCGCAGGGTTACCGACGCCGATGAGTTCCGAAAGGCCCAGCGGGCACTGGAGGGTGTCCACGTGGAGCCCGACCTCATGGAGTACATGGTCCGGATCGTGGAGGAAACCCGGTCGCACCAGTACCTGGAGCTCGGGGCGAGCCCCCGAGGGACGCTGGCCCTGTTCCTCCTCTCCCGGGCCCGGGCGGCCCTGGAGGGGCGGGACTTCGTGGTGCCCGACGACGTCAAGGCGGTGGCCGTGCCGGCCCTGGCCCACCGGCTGCTCCTGAAACCCGAGCTCTGGCATCGCCATCTCCCCCCGGAGGAGATCGTCCACGGGATACTGCAGCGTGTCCCCGTCCCCAAGGTGGAACGGTGGAGCCGCGTGGAAAGCTGAGGTTCGAGATCTGGATCGCTGTGGGAGCTGTCTTCGCGGGGTTACTTTTGGCTTCCGCGCCGCTTATTCTCTTCGGGGCCTTTTTGTTCACGCGACTGCTCCTGGGGCTCATGGAGGCTGCCCGGCTGCAGGATGCCTACGTGGAAGGACAGGCCTCCTTCGAGAGGCACATAGTGGAGGAGGGTGATACGGTCCGTGGACGCGTCGAGATCCGGCTACGCAAGGGGCGGTATGGGGTCGTTTTCCTATCCGAGGACGAACGGATTCGGCAAAACATGGTAGATGGGGAACCGGGCCTCTGTGTGGCCCCGGGGAAGGAAGGGGCGAGTTGGGAGTATGCCGTGATACCCCCGCGGGGGGTGTACCAGGAAGGCCCGGTGGTTGAACTCTGCGACCCCGGCCTCTACATCTCCCGGTGGATGAAGCTCCCCCGCGTCGCGGAGCTCTGGGTCCTTCCCAGGGTGGAGCGGCTGGGGCGCGTACGCCTCTCCCCCCGGCGCACCCTGGTCACCCCCGGGCTCATCCCGTCCCGCCGTGGCGGGACAGGAATCCTGTTCCTCGGCACCAGACCCCATTTCCCCGGCGAGGGCGGGGTGAAGCTCAACTGGCGCGCCCTGGCGCGGTACGGGGTGCCGGTGGTGAACGTGTACGAGGAGGAGCGGGCCACCGAGGTGGCGCTGGTGGTGGACTGCCGCGCCCGGGTGTACCGGGAGCTCGGGTGCCCCGAGGCTTTCGATCACGTGATACGGGCCACGACCTCGCTGGCGATCTCCCTCCTTGCCGTGGGCCATCGCGTGGGGCTGTTGCTCTACGGGAAGTGGCCTCGCTGGCTTCCGCCGGGGTCGGGCCGGGTTCACCGTTACCGCATCCTCTGCTCCCTGGCCGGGGCGGAGCCGGGGGAGTCGTTCGCCTTCGCCGAGCTGAGGGCGCTCCCGTTGCGGTTCTTCCCCGGGGGATCTTCGGTGATCGTGGTATCCCCGTTGGCCGCCGATGACGAGGGGTATCTCCGCCTATTGGCCCTCAAGGGCTACGATGTGGGCCTGGTGATACCCGATCCCCTTTCACTCCTCCGGGAAAAGGCGAGGAGGCGTCCGGAGCGGTTGGCGTTGGAGGTTATGTCCCTGGAACGGGAGCTGATGTACGCGCGTCTTGCCGCCGCGGGGGTCAGGCTCGCGATCTGGGACCCGAAAGTCCCGTTGGCGGCGGCCCTAGAGGTCCACTGGGGGCAGGGATGAAGGGAATCTTCCTCGGGGCAGCCCTTTTCGCGGGGGGAAACGCTCTGGCGGCGTGGGCGGGAGCTCACCCCGGCATCCTTTCTTCCATCCCCATCTTCCTCGTCGGATCGTTGTACGGGGGAGCGCGGTGCGTGGGGGCAGCGGTGGCGCTGGCCCTGGGCGGTTGTGGTTAGGTGGTGTGGCGGGGGGTGATGGGGGTCGGCCTCGTCGCTGGGGCCCTGTGTCTGATGGGCTGGGATCTGGCTGCCGCTCGCCTTCGGGCCCACATGGGGAGGAGGAAGGAACTCAAGGTCCTTCCGAAAGTGTGGAGGGTCGTCGCCCTGTGGTCCCTGGCACGGGGATCCCTGAGCGCAGCGGTAATCTGGGGGATCTACCAGGTGAGATTGGAGATTCCGTTCTGGGGGTTGGTCCTTCTGTTGGCGCTCGCGGTCATATCCCTTCGGCTCTTCCTTGGGCATGTTCTGCAGGTTTTCCCGGCGACCATCGCGGGGGACAGAGACACGGACCGCGGCCCCACCGGTGTGCTTGGGTTCCCACGAGGGCAGAGGTCATCTGCCGCAGGAAGATAGGGGCGTCGGGGACCCACGAGTTGACGATCTTCCCATTCCATACCCCTGGCCCATCCCTGCTCGGCCTCCTCCCTGGGAACAGAGATCCGGGTGGAAAACCTCGGTTCCGGGTCAGACCTGGCCGGGGCGCCGACTTCCCCGTCTTGGGCCACATCCAATCGTTTGGCATTCGTCTAAGGTTATAATTAAGCCGGATCACGTCCATTACATCGGGGAGCATCACCGTAAACGCCGCAGATTTGTCCGGAGGATCGGTCCCTCACAGTTTCTCCCATCGAGGGCCCCGTCTTGGACGGGCATGGTACAAGCTCGCGGGGTCCCGGGATCCTCCGGGGCCTCGAGGTCGCGGTGGACGGGATATTCGTCGAGGGGGGATGATGCTGAAGGAGATCTCCTGGGAAGAGGCGTTGAAGTTGGCTTCCCCGTACCCGTATGTGCTCGCGGTGACGGTGGACAAGGAAGGGAAGCCGAACGCCATCGGCCTCGGGTGGTGGACTTACGTCTCGTGGGGGCCGCCGATGATCGCCATCGCCGTGGGCCCCAAGCGTTATTCCTACGAGTGCCTGGACCACTGCGGCGAGTTCGTCCTCGCCTTCCCCGCGGAGGACCAGTGGCAGGGGGCGTGGCACTGCGGCACCGTCTCCGGGCGCGGGAGGGACAAGCTCGCCGAGGCCGGCCTCAAGACGATCCCCGCCAAGGTGGTGAGGCCTCCGCTAATCGAGGGGGCCACCGTGTGTTATGAGTGCCGGGTAAAGGAGAGGGTGAAAACTGGGGACCACGAGCTCTTCATCGCGGACGTGGTGGCGATCCACGGGGATCCCGAGCGGGCGAAGCACCTCTACTCCATCGGCTATGAAAAGCTGACTGCCATCTCCCACAGGGAGGTCGAGCCCCTCCAGTGAGGACGACCGAGGAGATCCGGCGCGAGTTCCCCCTCCTGCGTGAGGTGGCTTGGCTCGCTTCCGCGGGGACGGGGCCCATGCCGCGGCGGGCCCTGGATGCCCTTGCCGCAGTACAGCGGGCCCTATACGAGGGGTTTGACCCCGGGACGTGGCAGGGGGTGGGGAAGATACCGGAACGGGTCCGGAGGGCAGTGGCGACGCTCCTCGAGGTGGAAGCGGGGGAGATCGCCCTCGTTCGCTCCACCACCGAGGGCCTGAACGCCGTCGCCGCCGCTATACCTTGGGAGCGGGGCGATAACGTGGTGATCACCGATCAGGAGTACCCCGCCAATGCCATCCCCTGGTATCACCAGGCCCGGCGCCACGGCCTCGAGGTCCGGGTGGTGCGCTCCCGGGATTGGAGGCTCCCGGTGGACGCCTTCGCCGAGGTGGTGGACCGCCGCACCAGGGTCGTCGCCGTGAGCCACGTCCAGTTCGCCAGCGGCTTCCGGGTGGACCTCGCGGGGTTGGCGGAGCTGGCCCGGGCCCGCAAGGCGCTATTGGTGGTGGACGCGATCCAGTCGGTGGGCGCGATCAGGGTGCATCCCCGGGAGCTCGGGGTCGATGTCCTCGCGTGCGGGGGTTACAAGTGGCTCTGCGGCCCCGAGGGCATGGGGTTCCTCTACGTGCGGCGTGGGCTCGCGGAGGAACTCGTTCCCGCCCAGATCGGCTTCCCCCATATCACGCACGCCGACCGCCGGTCCCTATGGGACGCCCTCTGTGGGGGCGACACATGGGTGCGGGATTTTTCCGGTTATGCGGGCGGCGCCCGGCGGTTCGACGGCGTGGGCTTGAACCCAGGTCTTCTCTCCGCGTTCGCGGCCGCGGTGGAGTTCTTCCTGGAGCTGGGGCCGGGTTGGATCGAGGCCCGGGTGTTGGGATTATCGGGGGCCTTGATGGGGGAACTCTCCCGGCGCGGCTACGAGGTGATCACCCCCGAAGACGCGGGGGAGCGGGCGGGTATCGTGTTGGTACGGGGGCCATGGGATCTCTCCGGGCCCGAGGCCCGGGCGGCCGCTGAGCGGCACTTCCTCTCCCACGGGGTGAAGGTGCACGTGCGTGCCGGAGGGATCCGGATCTCCACCCACTTCTTCAACAACGAGGAGGACATAACTCGTTTTCTCTCCGCCTTAGAAGAACTCGGCTAAAAGGGAAGCCCTGGTGGCGTTTTTTTTGAAAAGGGCCTCAAGCCCCTTGCCGGTAGAGGTGGCACGCGACACGGACCCCCCCGTCCACGGTTACGAGGGACGGCTCGCGCTCCCGGCAGATCTCCCCCAGGAACCTCCCGCACCGGGGGTGGAACCGACAGCCCGGGGGCGGGTCTATCGGGCTCGGGATCTCCCCGTGGAGGACCTTCCTGGGCGGGGCCTCGGGATCGGGCCGGGGCACCGCGGCGAGCAACGCCCGGGTATAGGGATGCTTGGGAGCGGAGAAGATCGCGTCCACATCCCATATCTCCACGATCTTTCCCAGGTACATCACCGCCACCCGGTCCGAAACGTGTCTCACCACCGAGAGATCGTGGGCGATGAAGAGGTAGGTGAGGGAAAGCTCCTCTTGGAGGTCCATGAGGAGGTTGAGGATCTGGGCCTGAATGGAGACGTCCAGCGCCGTCACGGGCTCGTCGCACACGATGAACTCCGGACCCACCGCCAAGGCGCGGGCGATCCCCACCCTCTGCCGTTGGCCCCCGGAGAGCTCGTGAGGATACCGATTCAGGAACCGGGCCGAGAGGCCCGCGAGTTCCAGGGTATGCACGAGCCGCTCCTCCAGGGCCCTCCCCCGTACCATCCCGTGGACGCGGAGGGGTTCGGCCACGATCTGGCCCACGGTCTTCCGGGGGTTCAGGGAGGAGGCAGGATCCTGAAAGATCATCTGGATCCGCTTCCTCATCGCTTTTAGGGCCCTGCCCTTGAGCTTCAGGAGATCGATCCCGTCGAACACCACTTCCCCTCCGGTGGGCTCGATGAGCCGCACGATGATCCTCCCGGTGGTGGTCTTCCCCGAGCCGGACTCCCCTACGAGCCCCAAGGTGGTCCCCCGTTCGATCTCGAAGGAGATCCCGTCCACCGCTCGGACCACCCGGCGGTCGAAGATCTGGGCGAACCAGTCCCCCGCCGCGGGGAAGTGCTTCACCAGGTCCCGTACCGAGAGGAGCGCCTCAGCCATTCCCCCCTCCCATGGTCGGGGCCCCAACCTTGAGGCATGCCACCCGGTGCCCTGGGGAGACCTCCACCAGCTCCGGTTCCACCTCCCGGCAACGCTCGTCGGCCAAATCACAGCGGGGACCGAAATTGCACCCCGGGGGGAGGTTTATCAGGTCCGGTACCTCCCCCGGGATGGACTCGAGCCTCTCCGCTTCCCCCTCCAGGGGCGGGATGGAACGCAGGAGGCCGCGGGTATACGGATGGAGGGGGTTCACATATAGCTCGTGTATATCCGCCTCCTCCACGATCTTACCCGCGTACATGATGATCACCCGCTGGCAGAAGCTCGCCACCACCGAGAGATCGTGGGTGATGAGGAACACCCCCATCCCAAGCCGTGCCTTCAGATCCCTGATGAGCTCGAAGATCTGGGCCTCGATGGTGACGTCCAGGGCGGTGGTGGGCTCGTCCAGGATGAGGAGTTTGGGGTCGCAGGAGATGGCCATGGCGATCAGGGCCCGCTGGCGCATCCCCCCTGAGAGCTGGTGCGGGTAATGGGAGGCCCGCTTCGCCGGCTCGGGGATCCCCACGGCCGCGAGGAGCTCCACCGCCCGTCGCCAACGTGCCCGGCGGGAGAGGCGCGTGTGGTATCTGAGCACCCGCGCGATCTGGGCCCCCACGGTGAGAGTGGGGTTGAGGGAGCTAAGGGAATCCTGGAAGACCATGGAGATCTCCTTCCCCCGGATCCGCCGCATCTCGCGTTCCGATTTGCGTAGCAGGTCCTCCCCGTTGAAGAGGATCCGCCCCGATTCGATCCGCCCCGGGTTCTCGATCAGGCGCATGATGGAGAGGGCGGTGACCGTCTTCCCCGAGCCCGATTCCCCCACCACCCCCAGGGCCTCGTCGGCTCCCAAATGGAAGAAGCTCCCGTCCACGGCCTTCACCACGCCCTCGTCTGTGTAAAACCGGGTGACGAGGCCTTCCACGCGTAGGAGCGGGCTCATCTGCGCCTCCGCGCCTGGCGCGGGTCGAGGGCATCGCGAAGCCCATCCCCCAGGAGGTTGAACCCCAGGATAGCGAGGGTGATCAGCCCCCCCGGCACCACCACGTACCACCACGCACCCCAGAAGAGGAAATCCCGGGCCTCGTTGAGCATAAGGCCGAGGCTCGGCCGCGGGGGCTGGAGCCCCAGGCCGAGGAAGCTGAGCGACGAGGTGGTGAGGACGGTGGTGGCCATCATCAGCGAGGCCTGGACGATGATGGGGGGGATGGCGTTGGGGAGGATTTCGGCGAGGAGGATCCGCGCGCTGGAGGCCCCGCTTATCTTGGCCGCGGCCACGTAGTCCTTGGCCATCTCCTGGAGGACCACCGCCCGCATCACCCGGGCGAACCGGGGCGAGTAGGTGATGGCGATCACCAGCATGATCTTCACGATATTGCTTAACACGATGGGCCCGATCTTGATCTTCCCGATCCCGAACGCCCCCACCAACGCGATGGCGAGGACCAACGAGGGGAAGGAGAGCATGATGTCCACCGCGCGCATGAGGAGCTCGTCCACCCAGGTCCCGGCCTTGTAGCCGGCGACCGCCCCCATGGTGATTCCGATGAGCATGGCGATCGAGATGGAGCCCACCGCCACCTGCAGGAGGGTGCGGGTGCCGTAGATCGCCCGGGAGAGGATATCTCGCCCGAACTTATCGGTGCCCAGGAGGAAGAGACGCCCGTCCACATCGCGGGAGAGGGGGGGCATGGGGTTCCGCATCCCCCGGGGCGCGTCGAACTGTTCGATGGGATCGTAGGGCGCGAGGAGCGGGGCGAAGACGGCGAGGAAGGCGTAGAAGAGGACGATCACGCCCCCGATAAGGGAGAGCTTGTTGCGGCGGAAGTTGCGCCAGAACTCCTGGAGGAGCGTGCGATGTGCCCCGAGCTCGTACTCGCCCCTCTGGATCTCCCTCGTCATCTGCCGTTCCCCCCGTATCTGATCCGCGGGTCCAGGAAGCCGTAAGTCAGATCCACGACAAGGTTGACGGCGACCCTTATGCCCACCGCTACCACCACCACCGCCTGGACCACGGGGAGGTCCCGGGCGTAGACCCCCTGCACGAGGAGGCTCCCCAGCCCGGGCAGCCGGAAGAGGACCTCGGTGATGACCGCGCCATCCAGGAGCGCCCCCGCGGAGTTCCCGATCACGGTCACCACCGGAACCATGGCCGTCCGCAGCACGTCCCGGATCAGGAGGTCCCCCCGGGGAAGGCCCATGGCCTTGGCCGTGAGGACGTGTCCCCGCCCGAGGGCCTCCAACATCGAGGCCCGCAGCATCCGGGAGATGGTGGCGGCGTGGTCCGTGCCCAGGACCACCGCGGGGAGGAGGAGGTGGAGGAGCCACCCCCACGGGTCCTCGCCGAAGGGTATGTACCCTCCCACGCCCCACCCCCGCCTGAGCCCCACCCCGAACACGACGATCAGGGCGATCCCCAGGAAGAAATTGGGCGTGGAAACCCCTCCCAGGGCCAGCAGGCGGAGGAGGTGGTCCGGCAAGCGGTCCCGCCATAGGGCCGAGACGATCCCCGCGGGGAACGACACCAGGAGGGCGATGCTCAGCGAGAGGAGCGCGAGTTGGGCCGTGACCGCGAGCCGCGCGAGGAGGATCTTCCCCACGGGCTCCCCTTGATAGAGGACGATGGAGACCCCGAGGTCCCCGTGCAGGATGTTCCCCAGCCAGCGGGCGTACTGGAGATGCAGGGGGAGGTCGAGCCCCAGTTCGTGCCGCAGTTGCGCCCGCAACACCGGGTCGTCCCATTCCTCTTCGATGAGGGCGTCCACGGGCCCGCCGGGGACGACCCGCAGGAGGGAGAAGATGAGGAGGCTCGCGATGAAGAGGGTGAGGACCCCGAAGGTCGCGCGTTTGACGAGATAGGCCCTCACCCTCCTCCTTCCCTAATCGTTGCCGAGGCCGATCAGGGCCTTGAGGTGGAGGGTGCCCAAGCGCTGTACTGCGCCTTCCGCGAAGCGGACCTCGCTGCGCCAGGCGAGGAGGCTGTCCACCATCATGAGGTCAATGCGGATGACGTTCTCCACCAGCATCTCCTCCATCTTCCATACGAGTTCCCGGCGTTTCACCGGATCGGGTTCGGAGGAAGCCCTATCCCACAGGCGGCAGAACTCGTCGTGACCGGGGTGGGTGGGGAAATACTGCGGCGGGAGGTCGGGGGTTTCGTGGTACCAGTGGTTGTGGTTCGGCACCTTGTAATAGCCGAAATAGAGCCACCGCAGCACGGCGGGGATCCCGTGGGCGAAGTCCTCCACCGCCGCCTCCCAGTCCAGGGTCTTAAGGGTGGCGAACAGGGTCCTCTTCTCCAGAGGGATGACCTCCGCCTCGACCCCGTATTCCTTGAGCTGCGCCTGGATGAGGGTCGCGATGTCCACGAACCATCCGGTATTGGTGGCGATGATCCTGAACTTCAGGGGCTTTTCGCCCCCGAGCTCATAGTAGCGTTCGAGGTATTCCCGCGCCTTTTCGGGATCGTGCAGGACTCGGCCCCGGAGGGCAGGGGAGAACCAAACGGAGTCCGGATACCAGGGCCCGTACATCACGGTGGCCATCCCGTAGAAGATCTCGTCCCTAATCTCCTCGCGATCGATGGCGTACATCATGAACTTGCGCGCCATCAGGGCGCGCTCGATGGCCACCGGATCGCCCACCTCGTCCGCCGTTATTCCGAAGGGGTGAGAGGCGAGGTTCAGCGCCACGTACTGGTGCTGGATCCCGGGGATTCGGGCGAGCTCTATCCCGGGGACATCCTGCAGCGCCACGTAATCCCGGGGCGAGACCCAGTCCACCAGATGCACGGCCCCCGCCAGGAGGGCCGCCACCTTGGTGGCCTCGTCGGCGAAGAAGACGAACTTGACCCGGCTCACGTCCTTCGGGGGAATCCCCTCCATCCAGTAATCGGGGAAGGGCTCGAGGACGATGTGGGACCCCTCCTTCCACTCCACGAATCGATATGGTCCCGTACCGATCGGGTTCCGCGCCAACGGGCTTTCTCCGTGGGACCGGGAACCCGCGGGCACGATCCCGATCAGGGCTCGGGACCAGTACTGGAGGGCCTCGGGGAACGGGTACGTGAAGGTGACCTTAACGGTGTAGGGGTCCAGGGCCTCCACCTTCTCCACGGGCCCCAGGGCCTTCCTCACGGGGGAAGCGTTATCGGGATTGAGGATCCACTCGAAATTATAGACCACATCATCCGCGGTCAGCTCCCTTCCGTCGTGGAACCTGACCCCGGGGCGGAGGTGGAGGGTGATGGCGGTGGCGTCGGCATTGAACTCCCACGCCTCACAGAGGGAGTACTGCGGCAGCGGTTCCCCGGTCACGGAGAGCTCGACCAGGGAATCGTAGATGTTCTGGATGAGCCAGACCGACGCGATATCCGTGTACAGCGCGGGATCGAGATTCCAGGGTTCGCCGGAGATCCCGACCCGTAACTCCCCCGCGGGCCCGCATATCACGAACGCGAAAACGATGAACGCACATATTACGAGCCTCATCGCCGCCTCCCGGTTGATTATCGCATCGGGGAGCGACGCGCAAAAGGGCATCTGCGTCGATATAATCACCATCGTGAGGGTTATAGCGGATCTGCATATCCACTCCCGGTTCTCCCGCGCCACCAGCCGCGATATGGACCTGGAGCACCTCGCCCGTTGGGCGAAGTGGAAGGGGATCGACCTCCTCGGCACCGGGGACTTCACCCACCCTCAGTGGTTCCGGGAGCTTTCCGAGAAGCTCCGACCGGCGGGGGAGGGTATCTACGAGTTCGCCGGCGCGAAGTTCCTCATCACCGG
>JAJRVI010000167.1 GCA_024277405.1 Fidelibacterota bacterium | reverse complement strand
GTCCGGGGAAGACCCGCCACCGCAGATGGATGTGGATGGGATCGCCGTCCGCAGTGCGGTTGATCCCCGTCCCCTCGAACTCGCGACGCCCTTCCCAGATCGCCCGGAGCTCCGCGACCAGGAGGGGGCTCACCTCCGGGGGGATGATCTCCGGGAGCCTGTCGATCAGCTCACGGAGATCGCTCACCCGGTACAGATGCAGTGTGGCCCTGTTCACCTCCACGACACGGAGAAGCCGCACACACTCCTCCACGAATCGGGGATGGTCCTCGAGATAGGACTCGAGGTCCGTTACCCCCTGTCTCCGCAGCGAATCGAGTCTCTCCTTGATGCCGGAGAAATCCTCCACCCACAGGGATACGGGCGATTCCTCGAAGAGATACCGGGCCTCCTCGTAGAGCCTGGCGTTCTCCACCGCCACCGCGGCGGCATCTGCCAACGAGGAGAGGATGGGGAGGCGGTCGTCGAACGCGCGGGGCCGGCGGCTGAAAACGGAGAGGATGCCCGTGACCCCGCCTTTGTACTTTATCGGGACCCCGACTAAGGACCTCACCCCCGCCTCCACGATCACCGGGTTCGCCGGGATTACGGACCCGTCGGGGGCCCGGATCGGGGGCGAAGTGGAGCCATCGGGGGATACGTCCCCCACGAGCACCGGTTCCCCGGTCGCCAGGATCACCCGGGTCATCCCCTTGGGGCGCATGCGCAGGGGAAGCGGGCCCAGGCCCCGGGGACGATCGACGACCCTCTGAAGATGTCCCTCCTCGTCGAACACCGCGATCACCACGTACTCCGCGTCCACGAGCTTCCCCGTGAGGTCAGCCAGGCGCCGGAGCACCTCCTCCATCTCGAGGGCCGAGACCAGGGAGCGGAGCGCGTCGTTCAGGGCCTCGAGCTCCTTCACATGGCGGTGCAGGACCTCCTCGAGGCGTTTACGCTCGCTGATGTCGCGGTTGACGGAGAGGGTGGCCGGCTGACCCTGGTATTCGATCCGGGTCACCGCGCATTCCGTCCAGTAGACCGTCCCGTCCTTCCGACGCTTCCTCTCCTCGAACACCACCGTCTCCCCTCGGGCCAACCGCCCCTCGAGCTCCTCAACGGGGATGTCCGGTTTGCCCACCACGAGGTCACGGACGATGTTCATGCGGAGCAACTCTTCCAGGGAGTAACCGGTCTGCCGGGCGGCCGCGGGGTTGGCGGCGAGGATACATCCCCCGAAGGCAGTTATGTAGACGGCATCGGGAAGTCGCTCGAACAGCATCTTGAACCGCTGTTCGCTCTCCCGCAGTTCCCGCTCGATCTCGGCCTTCTCGGTCAGGTCCCTCCCCACGGCGATGATCACGGTCCCCCCGTCCCCGGAACGGCGGGTAAGCGACCACTGGATGGGAAACGTACTCCCGTCCTTGCGCAGGCCCCGCCCCTCAACGAATCGCCGCGGAGGACGCCCTTCGGCCACGCATTCCGCGAAGGCCTCCCCATGCCTCTCCCGGTATTCCTCCGGCATGAGGACCGCGATGGGCTTCCCCAACACCTCCTGGGACGTGTAACCGAAGAGATCCTCGGCACCCTTATTCCACACCTGGATCGCCCCGGTTTCGTCGGCCACCACCCCCGCATCGGGGAGACACTCGAGGAGCTCCCCGAGCCGAACCGCGTCCCCTTTGGACCGTTCGCATTCGAACGCCCGGCGCACCGCGGCCACGGCGTCCCCCCATCCCGCCCCCAGCCTCTCCACGTCCTCGCTCGAGAGGGCCTCGGGATCGCCGGGATTCCCCAGGATGAGGTAGGCGATGGCCTCCCCATCCCCGATGATGGGGAGGGAGAGGACCGACGCGATCGAACCCAGGACCTCGGTCAGTTCCCCTGAGGGAGCGTGGAAGACCCTCGGTTCGAGCCCCAACAGGCCCGTGACCAGTTCCCCCGGGATGGCCCGCACCATCCCTTTCCACCCCCGTGTCGCCCGGGGGATGAACCCCCCGGACGCCTCGTCCAGGGCGAGGAAGAGCCCACACTCCGCCCCGGGGACCCGCCCGAGCGCGTGCGTCAGCACCGTCTCCCCGATCTCCCCCAGATCCCGCCCGCGGTTCAGTGCCCGCAGGAACTCGAGCAATCCGCCGACCTCCATCTCCGTCCCGATGATGCCGGCATGGCCCCCTCCAGACAAATCCGCGGGCCGAAAAAAAAACGTCCTCGTTTCCCCTCCCCGCGGTATGGCTACGGGCGTAAGTGGCGGGAAAGGCCCCATATGCCCAGGTAGGCGAGGGTCAAGCGCACCGCGGCCGCGGTCGCGGTGGCCAGGGAGAAGGCGAGGGGGCGCCCTCCGGCCACCGCGAGGAGGTACATCGCGCCGGTATCGGGGAAACCCGGGATGAGAAGCAGGAGGAAGAGGGCCGGGGCCCCATATCGATCGACCCACTTCCCCCCGACCTCCATGAGCCAACGCGCGTACCGGTTCCGGGCCTGCCAGGCGCGCACCCGGGACAGGCGTTTGAGGCGCACCGCGAGGTAGAAGATCGCGTAGGCCCCGGCGAACTTCCCCAACGTAGCCACGAGGATCACCGCCCACCCCGGGGCGAACCTCGCCGCAGCCAGCGCCGCCTCCAGGGGGGTTGGCAGGACGACCGCGGTACCCGCACCGTAGAGAAACGTCAAGAACAGCGCGAGCGCCATGAATCGCTGGACAGCTTACACCGCCCCGCTGGGAATCGTAAATCCGCAGCCAAAGCTCGGCCCTTTGGAGTCACGACTATATCTGACAGCCGGTCCAACTGCGGGAACCCCATACCTCCCTTGGCTTGTCAAAGTCGCGATAGAGGATGGGGCGGGGGTTAGGATAATGGGTGCGGGATGAGACCCTTGCTGACGCGATGCTCGCGTTCAGGGTATTCAAGATGGCCCCACCAAAGCCGGTGGAGCGGTTGGCCTGGTCCCCGGTCCCCCGTTTATCCCCCAGGGGACATGGTGCCATAAGACCCCGCGATATGTCTTAATCGGCCTTCCTGACTAAATTCTTCAATAAGCCC
>JAJRVI010000166.1 GCA_024277405.1 Fidelibacterota bacterium | reverse complement strand
TGAGCGCGACGTGCTGGAGAGCTTGATCAGTTGGCGTCTGATCATCCAGGAAGCGAGGAAGCGGGGTCTCACCGTTCCCGAAGAGACGCTTAAGTCCGAGCTCGATAAGACGATCCAGGGGATCCTGGACAAGAACCAACTCACCGAGGACGAACTCGCGGAGATCCTCCTCACGCAGCGGGGACAGACGCTGGAGGAATTCCGCGCCCAGATCCAACGGGATCTCGAGGAGCGGTTATTGTACGACCTCCTCAAGCAGGCGGTGACCGCCGATGTCTCGGTAAGCACGGAGGAGATCAACGCCTACTACGAGCAGAACCGGGACTCGTTCAAGGACGAGGAGGGGAACGTCCTCCCCCTGGACGAGGTGGCCGGCAAGGTCCTCGCCGCGATCACGGAGGAGAAGCGGGACGCAATCTGGAAGGAGTTCCTGGAGGAGCTCCGCGCGGAGGCCGAGGTCGAGATCTACCTCTGAGGTCCCCGGCGGGATGGAAGGAGGGGGCGCTGTACGGCGCCCCCTTTCATCAACCTTTATCGATCCGCATCCGCATCGCGACGAGCCCCGTGAGGAGCTTCGGATAGAAGTCGGTGGACTTTTGGGGCATCCGCTCTCCCCTGTCGGCCACCGCGAGGACTTCCTCCACGCGCGTGGGGTTGAGGAGGACGGCCAGCTGGGCCTTTCCCTCGTCCACCGCCCGCACCGCCTTTTCGGCGTATGGGGTGTAATCCACGTAGGACTGCTTGGCCAGGGCCTCGGCGTCGATCCCCAATATTCGCTCGAAGACCGCGGCGTGGAGGATGGACACGTCGAGCCGCTTCCACTCGGGGGGCTTGGCGCCGGGCACGAGCCGGTCGATCGTCCCCTCGTCGTGCAGCGCGGCGGCGATGAACTTTCCCTCGGCGTAGAGGACGAACACGTGTTCCCTCCCGAGCCCGGCGGCGAGGCGTTCCCTGGCCGCCACGAGGGAGTCCAGCGGCTCAACGTAAAAATCCTCCTCCAGGGAGGTGAGCAGCCGCCTGAAGTCGAAGTCCGGGAGGGAGTGCACGATCCGGTGGATGGGGCGGATCACGAGGCCCGGCTCCTCGGTGTTCACCAACGTCACCATCCGCGAGGTAAAGGTCTCGGGAGGGATCGGCTTCCACCCCTTGGCGAAGCATTCCTCCATGAAGGTCCGCGCGGTCTCGAAGCGGTGATGCCCGTCGGCTATATAGGCCTGAAGCGGCCGGAGCGCCTCCCGGGCGGCCTCTATCGCCCCGGGGTCGGTGACCCGCCAGAGGAGGTGTTCGTTCCCGAAGTCATCCACCGCCCGCATCTCCGGATCCCGTCCCTCAACCGCCCCGGAGATGGCCTGGGAGGCCGCGAGCGAGGGATCCCGGTATAAGAGGAAGATGTGGCCGAAGTTGGCCTCGGTGGCCCGCAATAACTTCAGCCGGTCCTCCTTCGGCCCCTTGAGGGTCCGCTCGTGGGCCTTGACCCCGCTCTCCCGGAGGTCGATCAGGGCCACGAAGCCCTTGCGCGTGTATTCCTTCCCCTCCCACTCGAACCGCTGCCAGTAGGCGTAGAACCCGGGCTCCGGGTCCTGCACCAGTACCCCCTCGGCGAGCCACTTCCTGAAGGTCTCGGCGCGGCGCTCGTACTCTGCGTCGTCCGCCGGGGGGACCTTTCCCCCGATCACCCGCACGATGTTGTAGGGGGAGCGCTTCTTGTATTCCTCTTCCTCTTTTGGGCCGATGCGATCGTAGGGCTGCGTCACCACCGCGGAGATGTCCCCCACGACCTCCGGGTTGTACCGGATCCCCCGGAAGGGATAGATCACCGCCATCGATTACCTCCTTTTTTGCTGGACCGCGCCCGGCGGTAGATATCGCCTCGGGCACAAGGCCCGACGCTACAACAACTCATCACCGATCACCCATCACCCTTTTGGGCGAAGGAGATCACGATCTCCGCCACTTCCTCCCCCACCCGGGCCTGGGCCTCCCTCGTCTGGGCGCCGATGTGGGGGGTGAGGGTGACCTTGGGGTGCCTGAGGAGGCGTTCGTCCGTGGGCGGTTCCTCCGCGAACACGTCTAGCCCGGCCCCGGCGAGCTTCCCGGTGTCCAGGGCCTCCAATAGCGCGTCCTCATCCACCACCCCGCCGCGGGCGCAGTTGATGATGTAAGCCCCGTCCTTCATCTTGGCGATCTCCTCCTTCCCGATCACCGGTCCCGCGGGGTCCGGAGGGATGTGGAGGGTGATGAAATCCGACCGGGCGAGGAGCTCATCCAGGGGCACGAGGGGGACATCGGGGAGCGGGGATTCGGTGAGGAATTTGTCGTAAGCGATCACTTTCATCCCGAGGCAGATCGCCCTCTTCGCCACCTCCCGGCCGATCCGACCGATCCCCACCACCCCCAGGGTCTTCCCGTGGAGCTCGATCCCCTTGAAGGCCTTCTTCTCCCATTTCCCTTCCCTCATGGAGGCGGTCGCCTGGGGGAGAGAGCGGGCCAGGGCGAGCATGTGGGCCAACGCGAGCTCCGCCACCGAGATGGAGCTCGCCCTGGGGGTGTTCCTGACCTCGATCCCCCGCTCCACCGCGGCATCCACATCGATGTTGTCGAGGCCCACCCCGGCGCGGACGATGAGCCGAAGGCCCACTGCGGCCTCGATGGCGGGGCGCCGGACCTTGGTGGCCGAGCGCACGATGATCACCTCGTAGCCCTTCTTCAGCTCCTCGGCGAGCTCCTCGGGGGACATCCCCGTCCGCTCCACCACCTCGAGCCCGGCCCCCTTCAGCTTCTCCACCGCCACCGGATCCAGCGGATCGCACACAAGGACCTTCATCGGACCTCCTTTACATCGTGACGCGTCACGCGTTACGCGTAACGGGTCACGGGAGTTCGAGGATCTCGTTTATAGCGTGGAGGAGGCCGGCCACGTCGGCGGGGGTGAGGTCGCCCATGTGGGCGATGCGGAAGGTCTTCTCCTTGAGATCGCCGTAGCCGTTGGCGATGCGCATGTTGTAGTCGTTCACCAGGCGCTCGATGAGGTCCTTGACCGAGATCCCGCGGGTGTTTTTTACACATGTCAAAGTCTTGGACCAGTAGCCTTCCTCGGGGTAGATGTCGAAGTGTTTCTTGGCCCAAGCCTGGACCATCCTCGCCATCTCCTCGTGGCGGGCGAAGCGCCGCTCGAGGCCCTCCTCCTCGAGGATGTAATCGAGCTGGGCGTTCAAGGCGTACATGTGGGCGGTGGAGGGGGTGGTGGGGTGCTGGTTCTTCACGTGGTACTTGAGCATCACCGGGAAGGAGAAATAGTAGGTCCTGGGCTTCACCTCCTCCGCCCGTGCCAGGGCGCGGTCCGAGACGGCGCAGATCGTCAACCCCGGAGGGAGGGCGATCGCCTTCTGGACGCCGGCCAGAAGCACATCCAGGCCCA
The DNA here is from genome assembly GCA_024277405.1 of Fidelibacterota bacterium. Classification (GTDB taxonomy): domain Bacteria; phylum Bipolaricaulota; class Bipolaricaulia; order Bipolaricaulales; family Bipolaricaulaceae; genus UBA3571. The sequence goes on along the minus strand of JAJRVI010000166.1, from coordinate 1,259 downwards.
AGCGGTCGAACTCGATCTTAACCCCGCCCATGGCCGAGACCGCGTCCACCAACAGCATCACGTCGGGGTACCGATGTACCACCTCGGCGATCTCCTCCAGGGGGTTCATGAGGCCGGTGGAGGTCTCGTTCAGGACCAACGTGACCGCGTCGAACTCGCCGGTTTTGAGCTTCTCGTCCACCTGCTCGGGCTTTATCGCCCGGTCCCAGGGGACCTCCAGCGCCTCGTTCGGGATCCCGCAGGCCTCGGTGATCTGGTGCCAGCGCTTGGAGAACGCCCCATTCACCAGGTTCAGGACCTTCCGCTTGACGCAGTTCTGCACGGCGGCCTCCATGGCCCCGGTGGAGGAAGAGGTGAAGAGGAAAACGGTCTGTTCGGTATAGAGGAACCTCCGGAGCTTGGGCTGGAGCTCGGCGTAGAGATCGGCGCACTCGGGGGCACGGTGGTGGATCTGGGGGGTGGACATGGCCTGGAGGATCTCGGGGCGCACCTCGGTGGGACCCGGGGTGAAGAGCCTGGCATGGTTCTTCCGCATGACATCCCTCCCTCGTCCGATTTCCTGGGTCTAGGGCAATTAAACCAGTTGTCTGGCTGTCTGGCAAGTTTTCCGCGGCGGATCTCCTCGCCCGATGCGGACAGCCGGTACCGGGCTCACCGGACGAGGCGGTCCAGGGCGAGGCGGAGCTCCCTCACCCTGACCGGGTCCACTGGGGATTCAGTGGTGCCATCCCGCTTGAGGTACGTACCCACGATGAACCCGTCCGCGTCGGCGAAGCGGCCGATATTTGCCGGCGTTATCCCGCTCCCCACCAAGACGGGCAGGGTCGACGCCCTCCGTGCCTCGGTCACGTCGCCGGGCGAGGCCGGCTCCCCGGTGGCCGTGCCGGTGACGATGAGGGCATCGGCGAGGTTCCGGGCCGCGTCCCGGGCCGCTTCCGCGAGCGACCCGAAATGGTGGGCGTGCTTCACGTGTACATCGGCGAGGATCGCCACCTCGGCGCCCAGGGCCGCCCGGAGCCTCAGGACCCTCTCCGCCTCTCCCTCGATGATCCCCTGGTCGGTGAGGGCCACGCCGCAGAAGACGTTCACCCTGATGAACCGCGCCCCGGCCGCGACCGCGATACCCAGGGCCGCCTCGCCATCGGAGCGGAGCACGTTTATCCCCAGGGGGATCCGGGCCGCCCGCGTCAGCTCCCGGGCGACCGCCGTCATGGCGGCCACGGTGGCCTTGGAAGCCCTCTTCGGGAACGGGAGGTCCC
>JAJRVI010000165.1 GCA_024277405.1 Fidelibacterota bacterium | reverse complement strand
CCGACAGAAAGGCCCGATCCGGGGAAACGATCGAGGTCCCGGTGCGGTTCAGTATCTCCCTCCAGCGGGGGGTCAAGCGGGTGGACATAGAAGCAGAGGTGGACAACCGTGCCCGGGATCACCGGCTGCGGGTGGCCTTCCCCACGGGAATCTCGGCCGAAAAAAGCATCACCGAGGACACCTTCTGGGTCATCGAGCGTCCCACCACACCCCCGCCCGGCGAGGGTTGGATCGAGGCCCCTCCTACCACCCATCCCCAGAAGTCCTTCGTGGCGGTGGAGGACGGGGAGGGAGGTTTCGCCGTCTTCAACCGTGGCCTTCCCGAGTACGAGGTGACCCCCGAGGGCACCGTCTACCTGACCCTGCTCCGGTGCGTGGGGTGGTTATCCCGGGACGACCTCTCCACCCGCCGGGGCCACGCCGGCCCCCCTTATCCGACGCCGGAGGCCCAATGCCCGGGGACACATCGGTTTGAATACGCGATCCACACCTATTCGGGAACGTGGGAGGAAGCGCGCGTGTGGGAAGAGGCCCACGCCTACGTCCTTCCCCCGCTCGCGGCGGTCCCGCGGACATCGCCGCGGGGGGCGCTCCCACACGGGACGAGCTTCGTTTCCCTGGATGCCCCCGGGATCGTCCTGAGCGCGTTCAAGCGGGCCGAGGACGGGGAGGGGGTCATCGTGCGAGTGTACAACCCCACGCGCCAAGTCCGGCGTGGAGAGCTGCGGACGTTATGGCCGCTGCTCCGCGCGACCGAGTGCCGGTTGGACGAAACGCCCGTCGGGGAGGCGGAGCTGCGCGGTCCTCGGGCGCTGAAGCTACACCTCGTGCCTGGCGAGATAAAGACCTACCGGCTGATCTTCCGGCGGTGACGGTGCGGGTCCGGGGACTAGATCCCGGCCCCCTCCAGGAAGTGTTCGTGCCTCCCGCGCCGCAAGAACGCCGCATCGATGACCGGGGAGGAGGAGGCCACCACCACCGCGCCCGGGGGGACGTCCTCCCGCACCACGGCCCCCGCCCCGATCTTCGCCCCCTTTCCCACGCGGATCGGACCGAGGAGTACCGCGTTCGCCCCGATCACGACCCCGTCCTCGATGGTGGGATGCCTCTTCACCGGGCGTCGGGAGACCCCGCCGATCACGACCCCGGAGTACATGTGCACGTCGTCCCCGATCTCCGCGGTCTCCCCGATCACCACGCCCATCCCATGGTCGATGGTGACCCGCCGCCCGATCCGGGCCCCGGGGTGGATCTCCACCCCGGTGAGGAAACGCACGATGTGGGCCAAGAGGCGCGCCAGGAACCTGAACCCGTGGCGCCAGAGCCAGTGGTTGACCCGGTGGGCCCAGATGGCGTGCATCCCGGGATAGAAGAAGAGGACCTCCAGCGCGTAACGGGCCGCGGGGTCCCGTTCCAGCATCGCCCTGATGTCCTCGCGGATCCCCCGGAAAAGCATCACCGCCCCTCCTCGCGCAGGGACCACACGGATCGATCAGGTACGGGTACAGCGGATGCGTCTACGATGCGCACTACCTCCTCCTGGTGATTGAGAGAGCGTGGGGCGACATAACCCCACCCGGCTACCGGTAAGGAAACCGCCGTCGTCCGCGTGAGGGGATTAAGCGGAGGGGCTACACGAGGAGGCGAGAGCCCGAGGACAAAGGCCACCACCCGCGTACACGATCTTCCACCTCACCATAGCTCTCACCTCCTTCAGGGCTCACTGCACGCAGCCATTCTAAACGCGGGAAATCGGGGGAGCAAGGGCACGGAGGTGACGGAGATCACCGGGGACCGGGGGAGGACGGGGGGACATCTCCGCCCAGAAGGCGAAGGAGCCCGCGATCCGCCGGGGCCAGGGGGAGGCCCGCGGCCTCCGCGGGCGTGACCCACCGGACCTCGGCGCAGCCCAGGGGGCGCGGCTCCCCCTGCAGGATCCGCGCCCGCAGGAGGTGCAGTTCCACCTCCACGTCGCCGTAATCGTGGGTAAGGGAAGCGACCTCTTCCCCGACCTCCACCTCGATCCCGAGTTCCTCCCGGAGTTCCCGGGCGAGACATGCCTCCAGCCCCTCCCCTTCCTCCACCGCCCCGCCGGGGAACTCCCACAGCCCCCCGCGTTCGTCCCCTTCAAGACGCTTGGCGAGGAGGACCTTCCCCCCCCGTTCCACCAGACCGGCCGCCACCAGCACCCGCCTCCCCCTCATTCCCAGCGGAAGAACCTGACGGATAGGGAAGCGGCCACCGCCGTCCAGCCACCGAGGACGGCGATATCGAGCCACAGGGGGACGAACGGCGACGCGCCCACCATCACCTGTCGGAGGGCGTCGCCCAAATAGGTGAGGGGCAGGACGTAGACCACGGGCCGCAGGAAGCCCGGCATCCACTCGATGGGCCAGAAGATCCCGGAGAGGAACATCATGGGGAAGTTGATGATCTGTAGGAGCGCGGTGCTCCCCTCCACGGAGCGGGCGAAGGAGGCGATCAGGTACCCCAGGGACACGAACGCCAACGCCCCGAGCAGGACCACCCCCGCCATGAGGGCGTAGTTCCCCACCAACGCCACATCGAAGGCCGCCACCGCCACGAGGAGGATCAGCGCCGCCTGGATCAAGGAGACCGCGAGCCGGTGGGAGATGAGGGCCCCGGCGAGGACGGAGCGCCTGAGGGGAGCGGCCCAGAAACGTCGCAGGATCTTCTGCTCGCGGCGCGCCACGAGGGTGCCCGCGACCCCGAAGAGCCCTAGCTGCATGAGCGTCATCGCGAGGATCCCGGGGACCATGTAATCGATGGGACGGAAGCTCCGCACCTGCACCGGCTCCGGCGCGAGCTCGAAGCTCCGCGGCCTCCCCGTAAGCGCCTCCTCGGAGCGCGCCAGGAACTCCTGGATCACCGAGACGAGCACCTGGTAGGTGGTCGTCCGCGAGGCATCGTAGTAAAGCACGAACCGCACCTTCTCCCCCGCCCGGAGCCGCTCCCAGAAGCCCACGGGAACGACGAGGACCCCGTCCCGCTTCCTCCCCCGCAGGGCCGAGAGCTCCTCCTCCAGGGCCCCCACGTGGACCTCGGAGACGAGCGGGATACGTGACAGGCCCCGGACCAACTCCTCCGCGGCCGGGCCCGCCCCCTCCGCCACGATCCCCAACCGCAGACTTACCTGGTCCTCGCTGTCCCCGCCGAAGACGAACCCGAACAGCAGCATGAAGAAGATCGGGAAAAGGAACATCCAGAAAAGCGCCATCCGCTCGCGAAAGAAGTGTTTGAACTCGGCCACCAGCAACGCGGCGAAGGCCCTCATTCGCGGATCCTCCTCCCCGTGAGGAGCAGGTACACGTCCTCCAGCGAGACCCTCCGCAACCTCAGATCGCGGAGCCCGATCTCCCCCCGATGGGAGAGGGCGGAGAGGGCCTGGATCGTCTCCACGGGCGCGGCGGAATAGAGCACGATCGTCCCCTCTTTGTCCCGCACGACCCTCTCCACGCCAGGAAGGCCCGAGAGATCCGCCCCGGCGTCCCCGAGCACCACCTCGATGGGCGTCTCGCGGAAGTGCTCCGCGATCAGCGCCTCCGGGCTCCCCAGGGCCACGATCCTCCCGTGATCGAGGATGAGGACACGATCGCAGAGCTCCTCCGCCTCCTCCATGTAGTGGGTGGTGAGGAGCACCGTCCTCCCCTCTCCCTTCAGCGAGAGGATCAGGTCCCACAGGGCACGGCGGGCCTGGGGATCGAGTCCCGTCGTGGGCTCGTCCAGGACCAGAAGCTCCGGATCGTTCACCAGCGCCAGGGCCACGGCCAGGCGCTGGCGCTGCCCCCCGGAGAGCTTCCCCACCTGGGCCCTCCTCTTCTCCCCCAGGGCGGCGAGTCCCAGGAGCTCCGGTATCGGCCGGTGCCGGGGGTAGAGGGCGGCGAAGAGCCGCAGGGTCTCCTCCACCGTGAGCCGCGAGAGGAACGCCGTCCCCTGGAGCTGTATCCCGAGCCTCGCCTTGAGGGCGTAGTTGGTGGGGGAGGGGACCTCGCCCAAGACCTCGATCCTGCCGGCATCGGGAACCCTCAGGCCCTCGATGCATTCCACCGTGGTCGTCTTCCCCGCCCCGTTGGGTCCGAGCAGGCCGAAGATCTCGCCGCGTCCGACCACGAAGGAGATTCCGTCCACCGCGGTGGTGTCGCCGTACCGCTTCACCAGCCCCTCGACGGAAACGACCTTCTCCATTTCCATAAATTCTTCCCCGTGGTCACGGCCCCGCAAGCGGGGATCGGGTTCAATCCCCCGGGGAGCCCGCCCCCTTGAACTGGAGCTCCCACAGGGCGCGGAAGAGACCTCCCCGCGAGAGGAGCTCCGCCACGGTGCCCTCCTCCACGAGCTTCCCCTCGTGGAGGACCAGCACCCGATCCATGTCCCGGATGGTGGAAAGCCGATGGGCGATGGCGATGGCGGTGCGGCCCCGCATGAGCTCGTGCAACGACCGTTGGACCAGGACCTCGGTGTGGGAATCGATGCTCGAGGTGGCCTCGTCCAGGATGAGGATCGCCGGCTCCGCCACCACCGCCCGGGCGAGGGAGATCAGCTGGCGCTCACCCAGGGAAAGCCTCGCCCCCCGCTCCCGCACGTCGGTGGAGAACCCGCGGGGGAGGCGCGCCAAGAGCTCCGCCAATCCCACGCGCACCGCCGCGCGCTCCACGTGTTCCGCGGGGACCCGTTTGTCCCAGAGACGGATGTTCTCCAGGATATCCCCGGCGAAGAGGAAGACGTCCTGGGGCACGATGGCAATGTGCTTGCGGAGCTCGTGGAGGTCGAGCTCCGCCAGGTCCACCCCGTCGATCAGGATCTTCCCCCTCTGGGGGCGATAGAACCCGAGGAGGAGGTTCACGATGGTGGTCTTGCCCGAGCCGGTGGGGCCCACGATCGCCACCCGCTCCCCCGGCCGCACCCGGAAGGAGACCCCCCGCAACACCCACTCCTCGTCGTTGTAGGCGAACCACACGTCCCGGAACTCGATCTCCCCGCGGATGTCCCGGAGGACCCGGGTCCCCGTGGCCTCCCGGGGCTGGTCCAGGAGGCCCAAGATCCGCTCGGCGGCGGCCATGGCGGCCTGGAAGATGTTGTAGCGCTCGGATAGGTCGGAGAGGGGCTGGAAGAACATGCGCACGTAGCTCGTGAACGCCACCAACGCCCCCAGCGTGAGGGAGCCCGTCAGCACCCCCCGGCCCCCGTACCAGATGAGGAGGGCGATGGCGATGTGCTGCATCGCCGAGATCGCCGGGCCGAAGAGGGAATACACGAGGAGCGAGCGCATCTGCGCGCGGTAGTAGTCGCGGTTTATCCCGGCGAAGCGCTTGAAGGAGCGTAGCTCCTGGAGGAAGAGCTGTATGATCTGTATCCCCGAGATCGCTTCCTGGAGATAGGCGTTGAGCCGGGCCAGGCGCCGGCGGGCCTCGCGGTACGCCGATCGGGCCTCGCGGCGGAACCACAGGGCCAGCACGAAGAGCCCGGGGCCGAAGGCGAGGATGATGAGCCCGAGCCGGGGCTCCAGCCGGAACATCACCACCATGACCCCCACCATCATGAAGATGTCCTGGACCAGGTTGACGAGCCCCTGGGTGAACATCTCGTTTATGGCGGCCACGTCGTTGGTGGCCCGGGTGACGAGCCGCCCCACGGGCTGTTTATCCAGGAAGGACATGGGGAGCCGGAGGACGTGGCCGAAGATCTCCCGGCGCATGTCCGCCATGATGCGCTGGCCCGCGTATTGGAGGGTGAACACCTGCCCGTATGAGAGGAGGAACCGGAGGAGGAGGAAGCCCACGAACACCAGCGCCAGTGTCCCCAGCATCGAGAACGCCCGGCCCCGCAGGAGCGGGATCTCGCGCCGGGGGATCTCCCCCAGCGAACCCGCGGGGATCGCGTATCCCCCCGGGACCCGGAGGAAGAGGTCGGGGTATCTCTCGGCGACCGCGACGGCACGGTCCCCTTCCGGAACGAAGAGATACCGCTCCCCCAGCGCCCCCGAGAGCTCGAGCTCCTCTCGCGCCGTACGGGGGAGGGCCCCGTACCGCACGAGGTATCGGCCGTCCCCGAGGGGGACCGCCCCCTCCGCGGGGGGCTCCCCGGAGCGGACCTCGATCCAGGGGAGGGTGAGGACGGAATCGATGGCGGTCTTCGTGAGATAGGGGAGGGCGATCTCGATCACGGTGATCCCCCCGCTCAGGAAGAAGGCGAGGACGAACAGCCAGAGGTACGGGCGCAGGTACCGGGACAGCCGCCGTAATAGCCGGGCGTCGAACGCCTTCCCCAGCTTCTCGTCCTCGAGGTATTCGGCCCCGTGTCTCATCGTGCCAAGCTCATCTGGAGCTCGTAGAGCCTCGCGTAGAGGCCCCCCTTGGCCACCAGCCGCCGGTGGTCCCCTTCCTCCACGATCCGCCCGCCCTCCAGGACCACGATCCAATCGGCATCACGTACGGCGGAGATCCGGTGGGAGATCACGATGGAGGTCCGCTCCCGCAGCACCCCCTGGAGGTTGCGGATGATCTCCTCCTCCACCCTCGCGTCCACGGCGGAGAGGGTGTCGTCCAGGATCAGGATGGGGGCGTCCATCAGGATCGCCCGGGCGAGCCCAACCCGCTGGCGCTGCCCCCCCGAGAGCGAGATCCCCCGCTCCCCCACCACCGTGCCGAGGCCCTGGGGGAAAGACCGGATCTCGTCGTAGAGGCCAGCGAGCTTCGCCGCGCGGACGATCTCCTCCTCCGGCGCATCGGGACGGCCGAAGGCGATGTTCTCCCGGATGGTGGCCGAGAACAGGAACACGTCCTGGGGGGCCATGGCGATGGCGCGGCGGAGCTCCTCCAGCGGGAGATCCCGCACGTCCACCCCGCCGAGGAACAGCGTCCCCGGCGGGGGATCGTAGAGGCGGGGGATCAGGCGCACGAGCGTGGTCTTGCCCGAACCGGTGAGCCCCACCACCCCCAGCGTCATCCCCTCCTCGATCACGAGGCTCACCCCACGCAGGGCGGGGGCGGTCCCGGTGGGGTAGGTGAAGGTGAGGTCCCGGAACTCGATCCTCTTCGTCCGGGGCATGGGCCGCGGCCGCGGGGGGGAAACGATCTCCGGCTCCTCCGCCAGCAGCCGCTCGAACCGCTTCATCGACGCGGCGCCCCGCTGCAGCAGGTTCACGATGAACCCCACGGCCATCATGGGCCAGACCAGCATCCCCAGGTAGCTCGTGAAGGCCACGAAGTCCCCCAGCGAGAGGTCACCGGACAGTACCCCCCGGCCGCCGAACCAGAGCACGATGGCCGTCCCCGCCCCGCCCAGGACCCCGATCAGGGGCCGGAAGATCCCCCACACCCGCACCAGGGCGATGTTCTCGCGGATGAAGGCGCGGTTGGTCCCGGCGAAGACCTCCTCGATCCCCCCCTCCCGCGCGGTGGCCCGGATCACGCGGATCCCGGAGATCGCCTCGCGCACACGCTCAGTGAGATCGGCGAACACCCCCTGGACCCGTTCGAATCGGCGATGGATCACGCGGCCGAACCCGAGCACCACCGCGGTCACCAGGGGGAGGGGCGAGAAGGCGTACAGGGTGAGCCGGGGGGAGATGGAGATGAGGAACGCCAGGGAGAAGGAGACCATGAACAGGGCGTCCGCCGCGAGCAGCACGCCCATCCCACATGCCCGGCGCACCGCCTCCAGGTCGTTGGTGGCGTGGGCCATCAGGTCCCCCGTGGTATGTCTGAGGTAGAAGGAGGGGGACAGCCGTAGGAGATGGGAGAAAAGGCGGTCCCGGAGATCGCGTTCGATCCGGCGTCCCGCGCCGAAGAGGAGCATCCGCCACGCGAACCGGAAGGTGAACGTCACCGCGGCGAGCCCGAGGAGGTAGAGGCCGTAACGGGGGAGCCTCGCCCCCACCCCCGCCACGAGATCGTCCACCGCCGCGCGGATGACCAGGGGGGCGAGGAGGTGGGCGGCGTCCACGAGGAACAGGGCGAGGACCCCCCAGAGGAGGAGGCCCCGATAGCGCCAGAGCTCCCGCAGAATGCCCCTCATCTCGCGCGCGGCATTTTATCCATCCCGTGCCCCCTCCACTTCCCGATAGGCACGGAGGAATTCCCCCAACCGCTCCCGGAGGCCCTCCAGGTACCGGGCCCACACGGCGAGGAGCTCGCGGCCGTGGTCGGTGAGGCGGTACACCCGGCGGGCCGGTCCCGCACCCTCGGTGTCCCAGGCCGAGACCACCGCCCCCTCCTCTTCCAGGGTGCGGAGGGTACGGTAGAGGATGCCGGGGTCCACGGGGAGCCCGGTCCCCACCAGCTCGTCCAGGAGCTGGTAGCCGTGGGTGGGCCCCCGGGCGAGGGCGAGGAGGATCCAGGGGAGCACGAGCCCCCGGACGCGGGGCGGGTGGCGGCCGTGATGATGGGATTTATGGCACATAGGTGCCTAAAACATATATCGGGGGTGCCGACAGCTCAACCCGGGGCGCCCGCTAGCCTCCGGTACAACCGCAGGTACTCGCGGGCCGAGGCCTCCCAGGAGTGGTCCTCCCGCATCCCCCGGACCATCAGGCGCCGCCACGCCCCCCGATCGCCCCGGTAGAGGTCCACCGCCCGCTTCAGCGCCGCGAGCATGGCCTCGGGGACGTAGTCGCGGAAGACGAACCCGTTCCCCGCGTCCGTCGTGGGGTCGTATTCCCGCACCGTGTCCCGCAATCCCCCCGTGGCCCGCACCACGGGGACCGTCCCGTACCGCAGCGAGTACATCTGGTTGAGGCCGCAGGGCTCGAACTTTGACGGCATGAGGAAGATATCGGCGGCGGCCTCGATCCGGTGGGCCCATTCCTCGGAGAAGGTGATGAGTGCCGCCGCCCGTCCGGGGTAACGTCCCGCCGCCTCCCGGAAAAAGCGCTCGTAGACGGGATCGCCGGTCCCCAATAGCACGAACTGGATCCCCAGGGCCATCATGCGCTCGAACGCCGCCATCACCAGGTCGAAGCCCTTCTGGTCCACCAACCGCGAGATCATCCCCACGAGCGGGGCATCCGGGTCCGGGGAAAGCCCGAGCTCCCGCTGCAGCCGCTCCTTGTTGACCGCCTTCCCCGCGGGGTCATCGGCGGAGTAATGTGCCCAGATGTGGGGATCGGTCTCAGGGTTCCATACCTCATAATCGACCCCGTTCAGGATCCCGAGGAGTTCGCCCCTCCCGGCGCGTTCCCGCAGGACCTCCTCCAGGCCTTCCCCGTCGTCCTGGATCTCCCGGGCATAGGTGGGGGAGACGGTGTTCACCAGGTCCGCGAACACAATCCCCCCGTAGAGGAAGTTCACCTTCCCCCGATGGGTGATGGCATCCAGGGCCCTGGGGGGCAGGCCGAGCCCCTCCGCCCGCTCCCGCGGGTATGTGCCCTGGTAGGCGAGGTTGTGGATGGTGAGGAGAACCTTGGGGGGCGCGCCCCCGCCGAAACGGGCGTAGACGGGGACGAGGGCGGCATGCCAGTCGTGGACGTGGAACACATCGGGCTCGAACCCCACCGCGGCGGGGAGCTCCAGGGCCGCCCGCGACAGGAGGGCGAACCTCTCCGGGGAGTCCGGATATTCCTCACCCCCCTCCCCGTAGATCCCCGGCCGATCGAAGTAGGGCGGATAATCCAAGAAATAGACGGGAACCTCACCTCTGGGGAGCCCTCCCCGCCGGATCACGCAAGGCCTCTCCTCCCCGGCCAGCCGGATACGCATCTCCCCGCACCGCTCGAGCCCCGTCTCCCCCTCCACCCCCCGGTACCGGGGGATGAAGACCGCTGTCTCGACCCCCATATCCCGGAGGGCCCGGGCCAGGGAGGGCACCACATCGGCGAGCCCCCCCACCTTGGCGAAGGGGGCACATTCGGCTGCCACGAACAGGATCCTCAATCTTCCCTCCTCGACTGGAACTATAACGGTGGGGATCCGCGGGGACAAAGACCATGCCGCCGGGGCGGTTTTCCGGGGGCCGCAGGCGAAGCTACAATGGCACCGGAGCCATCTCGGGCAGAGGAGGGGGTGGATGGAGCTCAAGCGCGCAGCGTCCTGCGGTAGCGATGAACGCTCCGACGCCCTGGTGCACGTGCGCCCCGCGGACTCCCTCACGGTGACGATCTCCTCGAAGACGGGCCCCATGTACGAGGATCGCGTCCGGGAGGTCGCGCTGGGGGTGCTGCGGGGGCTCGGGGTGACCGGGGCGGAGGTGGAGATCAGGGAACAGGGGGCCTACGACCACGTGATCCGGGCGCGGCTCCTCTGCGCCCTCCGGAGGGCGTGCGACGGGGATCGGGAGGCCTTCCTCCGGCCGGTCCCCATCGTCATGGAGCGGCGGGGAAGCCCCAAAGGCCGCCTGCGCCGCTCGCGCCTCTACGTCCCCGGAAACAACGCCCGGGTCCTGGCCTTCGCCGATGTCTTCGGGCCCGATTGCATCATCCTCGACCTGGAGGATTCCGTGCCCCCCGACGAGAAGGACGCCGCCCGGTTCCTGGTGCGGGAGGTCCTGGCGAACCTGGACTTCAAGGACACCGAGGTCTGGGTGAGGATCAACCCCCTCCCCCGCGGCGGGCGGGAGGACCTGGAGGTGGTGCTCCCCGGACGTCCGCACGGGATCTGCCTCCCCAAGGCGGAGTCCCCGGTGGAGGTAGCCGAACTCGCCGCGCTCCTGTACGAGCTCGAGGGCCGCTACGGGATCCCATGGATGGTATGGATCATGCCCATCATCGAGTCCCCCAAGGGGGTGCTCGCCGCCCAGGAGATCGCCATGGCGTCGGAGCGGGTGGCTTGCCTGGCGTTCGGGGCCGAGGACTACACCGCCGAGCTGGGATGCGGGCGGGAGTGGGGGGCGCTCCTTTGGGCGCGGTCCCGGGTCGCGGCCGCGGCGGCCGCCGCGGGGATCCAGGCCTCCGACACCGTGTTCCCCGATATCGAGGACGAGGAGGGGCTCATCGAGGAGACGAAGCGGGCCAAGGCCCTGGGTTTCGACGGGAAGGGGGCCATCCACCCCATGCAGATCGAGCCCATCCACCGGGCCTTCGCCCCCACCCCCGAGGAGATCTCCTGGGCGCAAGGGGTGGTGAGGGCCGCGGAGGAGGCGGAACGGCGAGGCCTGGGCGCGGTGACCTATCAGGGGAGGATGGTGGACCGGCCGGTGGTCCTGCGCGCGAAAAGGATCCTGGAGATGGCGCGCGCGCTGGAAACGGGGGTGGGCGATGCCGCGTAACGCCGTGGGGCGGGAAATACCGGAGGAGATCAAAGGGAAGTCACTTCGGCCCTTCCAGGGGGCGTTCGCCACCGTGCCCGAGGGGCGGAAGGCCGCCCCGCCCCTCAAGACCTCCCGGCCCGGAGAGGTCAAGGTCCTCCCCTCGCTGGAGGAGGCGATCAGGCGGGTGGGGCTCTGCGACGGGATGACGATCTCCTTCCACCATGCCTTCCGGAACGGGGACCTCCTGGTCCTCGCGGTAGTGGAGGCGTGCGCCAAGCTGGGGATAAAGGACCTCCGGCTCTTCCCCACCGCCCTCTTCCCCTGCCACGAGCCCCTCATCCGCTACATCGAGGAGGGGGTGGTGACCCGGATCGAGGGCTCCATGAACGGTCCGGTGGGGGCGTTCGTCTCCCGTGGGGGAAAGCTCCGGGAGCCCGCGGTCCTCCGCTCCCACGGGGGGAGGTGGCGGGCGGTGGAGTGCGGCGAGGTCCACGTGGACGTGGCCTTCATCGCCGCCCCCACCGCCGACCCCTACGGGAACGCCAACGGCATGTGGGGGCCCAGCGCCTGCGGCCCCATCTCCTTCTCCGTGGCCGACTCCTGGTACGCCGATAAGGTGGTGGTGGTCACCGACAACCTCGTCCCCTACCCCGCGGTCCCCATCGAGATCGAGCAGGGGTACGTGGACTACGTGGTGACGGTGGACCGCGTGGGGGATCCCGCGGGGATCGCCACCGGGACCCTGAGGATCACCCGCTCCCCCACCCAACTCCGCATCGCCAGGCTGGCCGCCGACGCGGTGATCGCCGCGGGGCTGGTGCGGGACGGGATGGGGTTCCAGGCCGGGGCCGGGGGGATATCCCTGGCCGCCACCGACTTCATCGCCCGCGAGATGCGGCGCCGTGGGGTGCGGGCCGCGTTCGCCATCGGCGGGGTCACGCGGTTCCTGGCCGACATGCTCAAGGAAGGTCTGGTGGGGGCGATCCTGGACGGCCAGGCCTTCGACGCCCAATCGGTGGAGTTCCTCCGGGAGCACCCCCGACACCAGATCATCACCCCGGGGTTCTACGCCGATTACAACTCCCGGGGTTGCGCCACCTACATGCTGGACTTCGCGTTCCTCGGGGGAACGGAGGTGGACCTGGATTTCAATGTGAACGTGAACACCCACTCCGACGGCCAGCTCCTCCACGGGATCGGGGGGCACCAGGACGTCGCCTCCGGGGCCAAGGTGACCGTAATCACCATCCCCACCATCCGGGGCCGCATCCCCACCATCCGGGAGGCGGTGACCACGGTGACCACCCCCGGGGAGGTGGTGGACCTCATCGTCACCGAGCGGGGGATCGCGGTG
>JAJRVI010000164.1 GCA_024277405.1 Fidelibacterota bacterium | reverse complement strand
GTAGGCAAGGAGCCGCACCTCCAGCGAGGGAACCCGGAGGATGCAGGAAACGGTGCGCTCGTGCCGCTCCGGCATGGAGATCACCGTGCCCTGTACCTCGCGCAGGAGGAGGAGCTGCTGCCACGCGTGCCCGGCCAAGGGTTCCTCCACCCCGAGCACGATCCCGAGGCAGAACAGCCCCGCCCAGAGGAGGGGAACACAGCGGCGCGGGATGGCGAGGGCGAGTGCCGCCGTGGCCCCGAGGAGGGGCCAGGGAGAGGGAGCGACGAGGCCGCCCACGGCGCACCCCGCCCCCAGCGCCAACGCCATGCCCGGAAGCAGCGCTCGTTGCGTAGACATAAGCCGTTTGCGCCAGTATAATGGCAACGCCTGGGGGTGGCTGGATTCGACGGGGATACCCAGGCGAGGTGGCAAGCGGAGCTGGCCGCGAGCTCCTAAAACACGCGGCGACACAAATAAGTGCCAACTACGCATCTGTTCCCGCCGTCGCGCTGAACTGACGCGCGTCGGCCGTTCCGTCGGGCCTCGCCCGCGGGTCCGGCGGGGCGTGGACGCAGCGGGCTGGTCATCTCCCCGCGCCTCCCGGGGGGATGGCGAGAATCGCGGAGGCTGGGGTCATGGCGATCCTGCCCGTGGGAGCGCCGGACCCGAGATGGAGAACACGGGCTAAGCTTGTAGAAGCCGAGCCCGAGGGTATCTCCGGACCGGGGTTCGAATCCCCGCACCTCCACCAGACCACGTGGCCATTTCCCCGGCAGCCGTTGACCGGGGGGCCTGCACACCGGTAGACTTAAAGTGCTTCACGTGAAATCTTCCCTGTGAGTCCCGTGCATCCCCGTCCGCATCCAGTCACGATTACGACGGCGCGAAAGGGGGTGATGGGCGTGCTCTGGGAATTCTGTCCGGGTCAGCTCCTGGCGGTGGCCAAGGCCTGGGAGGCGGAGCTATGGCGCACCGGGGAACGGCTGCGCCTGTTGGAAGACCTCCGTCGCCCCTCCGGTCACCGCACGCTCCGGCCCGGCATGCCCCTCGCCTCCCTCCGGCCTCGGCCCTCCCGGGCCTGAGCCCCGTTTTTTATTTGGCGGACGCACCGCCCTTCTGCTATAGTTCCGCGCGATCCTACGTATCCCCAAGGAGGTGCCATGGCGGTCAAGGTGGACGAGAACCTCTGTACCGGTTGTGGGCTTTGCGCCCAGGTCTGCTCCGATGTCTTCGAGATCGGGGACGATGGCCTCTCCCACGTCAAGGCCGGCGCCGATGAGTCCCTCCCCTGTGTGGACGAGGCCATCGACCAGTGCCCCGTGGGCGCGATAAGCCGCGAGTGACAGGTGCCGCTGGGGCCGGGGCGGGTTAGTCCCGCCCCGCTTTTTTCTTCGGTGGCCAGGAAGCTCGGCGTCGCCCTGAGCTCGGGCGGGGCCAGGGGCACGGCCCACATCGGGGTCCTCCGGGCCCTGGAGGACGCGGGCATCCACATCGGGGCCATCGCGGGGACCAGCGTGGGCGCGTGGGTGGGGGGGTGTTACGCGGCCGGGGTGCCGCTCGATGACCTGGCCCGATACTGGAAGGAGCTCCGCTGGTATGGGGTGGGGAGGCACCTCGTCCCCGGCCCCGTGTGGAGGGGCTGGACATCGGGGAGATCCCTGTGGCACGCTATCCGCGCCTTCGTGGGGGATATCCACATCGAGGACCTGGAGATCCCCTTCGTCGCCGTGGCCACCGATCTGGCCACCGGGGAGGCGGTGTGGATCGACCGCGGCCCCCTGGCGGACGCCATCTGCGCCTCCGGCGCGGTGCCCGGCCTCGTCGCCCCCCGCCGCTGGGGGGGCAGGTGGCTCATCGACGGGGGCGTGGTGGATCCCCTCCCGGTGGCCGCGGCCCGTTCCCTGGGGGCGGAGGTGGTGTTGGCGGTGGACGTCCTCGTCCACCCCCGGGAGAAGAGGTTCTCGAGCCCCAACGTGTTCCAGGTCCTCTTCCAGATGTCCACCATCTTCCAGAAGCGGATCGCCGAGCTGGAGACCACGATGGACGGGCCCGAGCTCGTGTTGAGGCCCGATTTCGGCGATCGCCCTCCCCGGTACGCCGATATCGGCGAGGCGGTGGAGGTGGGGTATCGGGAGATGGAGCGCGCCCTGCCCCGGCTCCGCCGGCTCCTCGGGGAGTGAGCCCATGCCCCCGGGACCGGCGCCTCGGGGAAGGACCGCCCTCTCCCTCGCCCTGGGCGTCATCTCCATCTCCTTCGCCGCCATCCTCATCCGCCTCACCCGCTCCCCCGCGGTGGCGGTGGCCGCGTGGCGCATGGCGCTGGCGGGCCTCCCCCTGCTCCTCTTTTCGGCGTGGCGGCGCCCGGTCCGGGCGGGGAGGGGGGACCTCCTCCTCTCCCTCCTCGCGGGGGCCTTCCTCGCGCTCCACTTCTCGCTGTGGATCTCCTCGCTGCGCTACACCACCGTGGCGAGCTCGGTGGTGTTGGTGACCACGAACCCCCTGTTCGTGGGCCTCTTCTCCGCGTTCCTCGGGGAGCGCCCGTCCCGGCGCCTGTGGGAGGGGATCATCCTCTCCACCGCGGGAGCGGTGCTCATCGGCTGGGGGGATTTCGCCCTCGGGGGACGGGCCCTGTGGGGGGACGTGCTGGCCCTCCTGGGGGCGATGATGGCGTCGGGGTACCTGCTCGTCGGCCGGCGGGTCCGCCGGAAGCTCGGCCTCTTCCCCTACATCTCCCTCGCCTATGGGAGCGCGGGGGCCCTCCTCCTGCTCTTCGTCGCCCTCGTGCCGGGGAGCGACCCCCTCCCCATCCGGGGCGATTGGCCCTGGATCGTGCTGTTGGCCCTGGGGCCGCAGCTCCTCGGCCACACCTCGCTCAACTGGGCGCTGCGGTTCCTCCCCGCGGCGGCCGTGGCGCTGGCGATCCTCGGGGAGCCCCTCCTCAGCTCCCTGTGGGCCTACATCATCTTCGGCGAGGGGATCAGGCCCCTCCAGGGTGCCGGGTTCGTCCTCGTGCTCTGCGGGATCGCCCGTGGCCTGGGGGCGGAGCCCGGGGTAACCTAAGCCCGTGATGAGCGAGCCCTTGGAACGCGGGAGGGAAAAGATCGCGTGGGCCCGGGTCCACATGCCCCTTTTGGCCCGGATCGAGGGGGACTTCGCCCGCGAGAGGCCCTTCTCCGGGGTGCGGATCGCGCTCTCCATCCACCTGGAGGCCAAGACCGCCCGGCTCGCCCTCCTCCTCGCGGCCGGGGGGGCGGAGCTCGCGGTCACCGGCTCCAACCCCCTCTCCACCCAGGACGACGTGGTGGAGGCCCTGAGGGCGGAGGGGCTCGCGGTCGCCGGCCGCCGCGGGGCGGGGCCGGAGGAATACCGGGAGGACCTGGTGCGGACCCTCTCCATAAGGCCGCACCTGGTCCTCGACGATGGGGGGGATCTGACGGCGCTGCTGCACGGGGAGTGCCGGGACCTCGGGGACGAGGTCATCGGGATCTGCGAGGAGACGACCACGGGGGTCATCAGGCTCCGCGAGCTCGCCGGGGAGGGTAAGCTGCGCTTCCCCGCGATCGCGGTGAACGACGCCCGGATGAAGCACCTGTTCGACAACCGCTACGGCACGGGGCAGTCCACCTGGGACGCCATCATGCGGACCACAAACCTCCTGGTGGCGGGGAAGACGGTGGTGGTGGCGGGGTACGGGTGGTGTGGCCGGGGCATCGCCCTGCGCGCCCGCG
>JAJRVI010000163.1 GCA_024277405.1 Fidelibacterota bacterium | reverse complement strand
TCCCATTTCGAATCGGGAACAGGCCTCGCGGTGGCGGGGAGGCTTCGCAAGGGGCCCTACACCCTGGTGCGCCTCGGTGGAAAAAGGCTTGAACGGGGGTTCTTCGTGGAAGGCTCGGTGCTCCCGGAGGAGGTGGGGAGGGAGGACCTCTGCCGCACCCAGGTTGTTTTCAAGGCGCCGAAGGGGGCGTTGCGGAAGCTCCTCCGGGAACCGCTGGGAAACCACCACGTCCTCATCCCCGGGCACCACCGGGCCGTGCTCGAGGCCTTCCACGCCCTCTTCCTCGCCGAAGGCTAGGTCCGTCTCAAGCGGAAGAGGCGGACGAGGCCCCGTTTATCGAGGTCCCTCTCCGAAAGCACCTCGAATCCGGCCACGGGGAACAGTTCCCCGGTGCGCTTGGCGAAATGGGGGGCCAGGAGCTCGAGCATCCGGCCCAGGAGCTCGTCCCGGGGCCGCACGTGTTCGAGGAAACGGGCCTCTCCCCCGGGATGGAGCACGCGCCGTACCTCGCCCAACGCCGCAAGCGGGTTTCGGACCGAACAGAGCACGAAGCTTCCCACCACGTAGTCGAACTCCCCCTCCCCGAAGGGGAGCGAGTGGATGTCCACCTCGATCAGCTCGACGGCCGCGCCGATCCGGGCCGCCTTACGCCTCGCCCGGGCGAGCATCCCCGCGCCCAGGTCCACGCCCACCACCCGCGCCTCCCGGGGATAGAAGGGTATGTTGGCCCCCGTCCCGACCCCGATCTCGAGCACCCTCCCCGCGATCCCCTCCCACAGGGGCTTCCGCCATCCCCTCCCCCACGCCACCTCCAGCGGCCACATGAGGGCATCATAGACCGCCGCCCCGACGAGCTCCGGTATCCGCCTCCCGATCCGCATGCCGGGGCAAGGATAGCGCGGATCGCGATACAATACGCCCATGAAGCTCCTGGATGAGGGCTATCGGGAAGCCCTCCTCGCGGCCGCCCTCTTTGCGCTGAGCGTCCCCTTGTCCAAGCTCCTCCTCCGGGGCGCCGATCCCCTCGTCCTCGGGGGTCTCCTCTACCTGGGGGCAGGCCTCGCCACGGGCCTCTCTCTTCTTGTGGGGTTGAAGGGCGAAGCCCGCCTCAGGAAGGGTGATCTCCCTTGGCTCTTGGGGGCCACTATATCCGGCGGAATCCTGGCGCCTCTTGCCCTCCTCTACGGCTTGCGCCTCACGCCGGCGGCCACCGCGTCCGCCCTCCTGAACGCCGAAGCTGCCGCCACGGCTCTCCTTGCCGCTTGGCTGTTCAGGGAGTTCGTGGGGCGGATGGCCTGGGTCGGGGTGATCTCGATCGTCGCGGGGAGCGCGATCCTGGGCGTCCCGTGGGAAGGAAACTGGGGCCTCACCGTGGGGACGGTGTTGGTCCTCGCCGCCACTGTGCTTTGGGGGCTTGACAACAACCTGACCCGCTACATCTCCCTCAGGGACCCCCGCGGCATCGCGGCGTTCAAGGGCCTGGTCGCGGGGAGCTTCTCCATTTCCCTGGCCGCCGCCCTGGGCCACCGATTGCCCGGGATCCGGGAGATCATGTCGGCACTTCTCCTCGGCGGGATAAGCTACGGGGCCAGCATCTCCCTCTTCGTCCGGGCGTTGCGCCACCTGGGAGCGGCGCGGACCGGCGCCCTGTTCGGCACCGCCCCCTTCCTGGGAGTGGTCTTCTCCTCCCTCATTTTCTGGGACCTCCCCTCGGCGACGTTTTTCATGGCCCTCCCCCTCCTCGCCGCCGGGACCGCCCTCCTCCTCGCTGAGGAACATGAACACCTGCATGTCCACGAACCGCTCCTTCACGAGCACCTACACCGGCACGACGACGGGCACCACGGCCACGGTCACCCGGAACCGGTGCCCGTCCGGCATTCGCACCTCCACCGTCACGAACATCTCGTCCATACACATCCCCACCGGCCCGACACCCACCACCGCCATCCCCATCGTGGGAGACGAAGAAAAAAGGGCCGCGTGTGCGGCCCTTTCCCCGCATGACCCGTTCCGCCGCGCCTCAGGGATCGATCTCCACCTGGGGCGGCACGTTCACCGGGATCACGGTCACGGTGAGGTAATCCACCGCATCGGCCCCACAGGGGTCCACCGCTCTGATCGCGAGCACCACCGGGACCGGATCGCATCCCCGGTACAGGGGCGCAGTGAAGGAGGTGGTCAGGGAGTTGGGATCGGAGATCGCGCCCTCGCCCTCGACGATGGTCCAGTACACCTGGAGCGGCTCTCCGTCCGGATCCCCCGCCCGGGCACATATCCGCACGGTATCCCCAGCCTGAACGGTGATATCGTCTCCGGCATCCACCCAGGGTTCCCTGTTCACGTTCCGTACGTAGATCCGCACCGTGTCCTTGGACACGGCCCCACAGGAGTCCTTCACCACCAGGGTCAAGGTGATGTACTCGCCCCGACAGTCAGAGGTGTAGGGCGCGGTGAAGACCGGGTTCAGGGCGTGGGGATCGTCCAGGGAGCCCCGCTCACACCCGGGGATCCACGTGTACGAGAGGGCGTCGCCATCGGGATCGGTGGCGGAAGCCTGGAGCCGAACCGTCCCGCCTTCGTCCACCACCAGGTCCGGGCCGGCATCGACCCGCGGGGGACGGTTCACGTTGCGTACGTAAACCAGGATGGAGGAAGTGGTCTTCGCACCACAGGCGTCCACGGCCTCCAGGGTCACGGTGACGTAGCGGCCCGCGCAGTCCGTGACCGTGGGTGCACACCACGTGGTCTTCAAGGCGTGGGGATCGGAGAAGGTACCCGCATCCGCGCTCCAGGTGACGGAGGCTATGTTGCAGTCGGGATCGTAGACCTTGGCCACTAGGGGGATGCACTGACCCTCATCGACCACCTTGGCCACCCCGGGCCGCGGGGGGCAGGGCGGCTCAGCGGGCTGACAGGGCGGTTTCGCCGGCTGGCCGACCCGTGGGGAGCAGATGACACGGGGCTTCTCACAGGCGGGACAGGTTCCCTCGTCGTAGAGGAAGTTATCCCCGGGGCCCCCATCCAGGTAGTTGCAACCGGGACCTCCGAGGATAACGTCGTTGGAGGGGCCGCCATAGAGGGCGTCGTCGCCTTCCTCGCCCTCGAT
>JAJRVI010000162.1 GCA_024277405.1 Fidelibacterota bacterium | reverse complement strand
GTGCGTTACCGCTTCTGGGAACGCGGGGGGGTGCTGGCCTCGGGGTACCTCTACTTCGCGCCGTACGGGACCACGGCCCTGGACGCGGTCCCCGGCTGGGTCCCGCGGAAAGGGGACAGGGGGTTCGACCTCGTCCAGGGGGTGAGCCTGCCCCTGGAGATCTGGGCCAACGGCGAGCCCCCCGCCGAGCTCCCGCCCTACGAGCTCTCGTACGATCAGCGGGCCCCCGATGAGGTGGTGGTCCGCCTCGTCCGCAACGAGGGCGATCTCACGGTGGAGAAGGCGTTCGTCATCGCCGAGAAGGCCGTTTACACCGCCCCGGTGACGGTGAGGCTCGTCGGCGAAGCCAAGGGGATAAAGCTCATCCTCGGCCATCTCCCCCAGGAGAAGGACGCCCCCGGGCTCGTCTACCTCTATGACGGCGAGGCCGTGGAGTCCCCCCTGGCGCCTGGGTCCTACGAGCGCTTCGAGGGGCTCGGCCTCGTGGGGCGGCTCTCGGTTTTCTTCTGGAAGCTGGAGGGAAATCCCCCGGTGGTTCCCTTCCGCGGGAGGAACGCGGCCGGGCAGCCCGTGTTCGGGCTCGAGATCCCGGAGCTCGCGGGCGAGTTGAGCCTCCGGTTCACCCTGTACGCCGGGAGGAACCGGTACATCCTCCTGGAGAAGGCGGGGCTGGAGGGGATCGTCGAGCTGGGGTTCTTCTCGCGGTTCCTGGTGGGGGTGATCAAGTTCCTGGAGGCCCTCTACCACGCCACCGGTAACTACGGCTGGGCCATCGTCCTCTTCACTCTCACGGCCCAGCTCTTCCTCTTCCCCCTGACCCGGAGCCAGATCCGCTCCATGGCCAAGATGCAGCGGCTCCAGCCCAAGATCCAGCGCCTCCAGCGGCTCTACAAGGAGGACAAGGAGGCGTTGCAGAAGCACCTGGTGGAGCTCTACCGCCAGGAGAAGGTGAACCCCTTGGGGGGGTGTATGCCCCTTCTGCTGCAGTTCCCGTTCCTGATCCTCCTCTGGCAGTCGATCTTCAACTCGGCCGAGCTCTTCCACCTCTCACCCCCATTCCTGTGGATCCCCGACCTTTCCCTGCCCGATCCCTACTACATCATCATCGCCCTCACGGTGGCGGTGCAGCTCCTGGGGCAGTGGTTCACCACGCGTCGGGCGCCCGCCCAGGCGAGGGGCGGGACACAGCTCATCGGTTGGATCTTCCCCCTCTTCTTCGCCTTCATGTTCCGCAACTTCCCCGCGGGGCTCTGGCTCTACTGGTTCCTCTACTCATCCATCCAGAGCATCATGCAAGCGGTGGTCCACTGGGAGCTCGCCCGCGCCGGGGTGACGGCACCGCCGCGGCCCAAGGGGGGGCGGCGACGATGACGGAGAGGCTTGAGGAAATCAGGGGGTTCCTACGGGGGATCCTGGACATCCTGGGGGAGCGGGGGGAGGTGGAGATCGTCCCCGAGGAGGGGCGCCTCTATATCAACCTCCGGGGGGATTTCGCGGCGATCCCCGGGGGAGATCCCACGTTTCGCGAGGCCCTCTCCCAGGTGCTCCGGCTTTACCTGCGGCGTCTGCGCACGCGTACACCTTTCCTCCTGGACGTGAACGGGGAGGTCCGGGCGAGGGAACGGGCCCTCATCGCCAGGGCCAAGGAGCTCGCCGAGCGGGCCCTGCGCGAGGGCCGGAGGATCGAACTGGAGCCCATGCCGGCCGCGGAGCGCCGCATGATCCACCTCGCCCTCGCCGATCACCCCCGGGTGCGCACCTATTCCGTGGGCCAGGGGGGCAACCGCCACGTGGTCATCGAGCCCCGGGGATGAGGGGCGCGCGGTGCCCGCCGTTCCGGCGTAGGGGGGGACGGGTGGAGCTCTGGGGCGTGCCCTTCGACCCCCTGGACCTGGACGGCTTCGTCTCCGAGATCACGCGTCGGCTCTCCCGGGGGGACCGGGGCCTCGCGGTGTTCACGCCGGATGCCCGAGCCCTCTCCCTCGCCATCCTGCGTCCCGGGATCAAGGACCTCCTCCGCCGCGCGGACCTCGTGGCCTGCGACGGGGTGGGAATCGCCCTCGCCGCCCGGGCCTTCGGCGCGCGTCTCCCCCGGGTTGCCGGGGTGGACCTCGCGTGGGAGCTGTGCCGGGCCGCCGAGGAACGGGGCCTCTCGGTCTACCTCCTCGGGACGAAGCGGTCGCTGTTGGAGAAAGCGGTGGCGCGGCTGGCGGGACGCTTCCCCGGGCTGGAGATCGCGGGATACCACCACGGCTACTTCCCCGGGCCCGGGCCGGTGGAGGAGATCGGGAGGCTGGCGCCGGACCTCCTCTTCGTGGGCCTGGGATTCCCCAAACAGGAGCGTTGGATCCTGGCCCACAGGGGCTGCGGCGCCGGGGCGCTGATCGCGGTGGGGAGCACGTTCGACATCTGGGCCGGGAAGTTCCCCCGCGCCCCGGCGTGGATCCGACGCGCGGGGTTCGAATGGCTGTGGCGGGCGATCCAAGATCCTCGGCGGATAACGCGCCTCTGGGCCGTGCCTTTCCTGCTCGCCTCTATCGCCCTGGGTTGGCATCGAGCGAGGCGGGGCCGCACCTGAAACGCCGGAGGACAGGCGGGCAGCGGGGTCAGCGCGCCCTAGCCTTGAGCCTCTGGGCGTAGGTGTTCCAGATGTAGAAGATGGGGTTCGCCACGAATATGGTGGAGTAGGTCCCCACGATCACCCCGATGAGCATCACCAATGCGAACCCCCGCAGCACCGGCCCCCCGAAGGCCAACAGGATCGCCACCGGGATGAGGGTCGTGAGGGAGGTATTGATGGTGCGGGTGAGGGACTGGTTGATGGAGCGGTTGATGATGTGGAAGAGGTCCCCCTTCTTGTGGAGTTTCCGGTTCTCGCGGACGCGGTCGAAGATGACGATGGTATCGTTCAGGGAGTACCCCACGATGGTGAGGAGCGCCGCGATCACCGGGAGGCTGATCTCGACGCCCAGGAGGGCGCAGATCCCCAGGGCGATCAGGACATCGTGGACCAGCGCCACCACCGCCCCGACCGCGTAACTCAGGCGGAACCTCCACGAGATGTAGACCAACATCCCGAAGATGGCCACGAGGATGGCCTGCCACGTGCGGCGAATGAGGTCCTCGGAGACCTGCTTGCCCACCGAGGTACGGGAGATGTCCCCTTCCACCGGGAACGCGTTCCGCATCTCCCGCTCGATCCGCTCGATGAGCTTCTCGTTCTCCTCCACGTTCAGGGGGATGGTGATGATGAACGCCGGCTTTCCCTCGATGGAGGTCTCCTGGAGCACCGAGGCGGCCGCGAGATCCACGCCCTCGGGGGAGAATTTACCCAGAAAGGCCCGGAGCTCATCGGGGGGGACCCTTTCGGAGAAGACCACCGTGAGCTGGGTGCCCCCGGTGAACTCCACCCCGGCCCTGAACCCCACTATCGCCAGGATCACGATGCTCGCCAGGACGAGCAGTAGGGAGAGGGTGGAGAAGAACTTCGCCTTCCCGAGGAAGTCGTACTTATACTCCATCTCTCACCTCAAGCAGCGAGGATCTTTTTCCACATGCGGGCCTTGAGGCGATCAGCCTTGTTCCTATGAATAGCCCCATGGGAAACGGCCTTATCCACCGCCTTCTGGTAATTGGGGAAGACCCTCAGGGCCTCTTCCTTGTGGCCCTCGGCGAGGAGCTTGAGGATCTGCTTACGCCAATAGCGGATGGCGCTCTTGCGCAGGTCGTTCCTCCGCCTCCGGCGCAGGCTTTTCCGGAGCTGTCTCGCTGCTGAGCGCGTGTTGGGAATCGTGGATCCCCCTCCTTACGAGATTTCGGGAAAACCGGGAGGGATTTTATCTTTTCGCGGGGATCTTGCAAGATGGAGAGGGAGTCCGGGACGGACGTCCGTGAACCGGGGGGTGGAGAGCAGTAAAATAGATATTGTGATGAGAATATCGAAAATATGCGGGAGGGCAGGATATGACCCCTGAACTCAAGATGTTCTGCTACCAGTGTGCCCAAGCAGCGGGCGGCGCCGCCTGCACCCGAGCGGGCGTGTGTGGCAAGGCCCCCACGGTGGCTCGGCTCCAGGACAACCTGAAGTTCGCCCTCATGGGGATAAGCGCGTATGCGTATCACGCCCGGGAACTCGGGAAGGTCGATCCCGAGGTCGATTCCTTCCTCGAACGTGCCCTCTACACCGTGCTCACCAACGTCAACTTCGACGCCGAAAGCCTGGTGGAGCTCGCCATCGAGGCGGGGCGGATGAACCTCCGGGTGATGAGGCTCCTCAAGGAGGCCCACATCGAGGCCTACGGGGAGCCCGTCCCCACCCGGGTCCCCACCGGGACCGCGGCGGGGAAGGCCATCATCGTCACCGGCCACGGCCTCAAGGCCCTGGAGGAACTCCTGAAGCAGACGGAGGGGACGGGGATCAACGTCTATACCCATTCGGAGATGCTCCCCGCCCACGGGTACCCCGGGCTCAAGCGCTACCCCCACCTCGTGGGGAACCTGGGCAAGGCGTGGTACGATCAGCGGTCCCTCTTCACCGCGTATCCCGCCGCGATCCTCGCCACCTCCAACTGCGCCCTCATCCCCGAGGACACGTACCGGGAACGCATGTTCACCACCGGCACCGTCCGCCTCCCGGGGGTGCGCCATATCGAGGGATACGATTTCTCCCCCGTGATCGAGAAAGCCCTCTCCCTCCCCGATCTCCCCGAGGAGCCGGGGGAAGTGACCCTGACCACCGGTTTCTCCCGGAGCGCGGTCCTCTCCCTCGGCCCCAGGATAAAGGAGCTCGTCGAAGCCGGGAGGATAAAGCGCTTCCTCCTCGTCGGGGGCTGCGATTCCCCCACGAAGAGGAACGGGTACTACCGAGAGCTCGTCCGCTCCCTGCCGAGGGACACCGTGGTACTGACCCTGGCGTGTGGCAAGTTCCGCATCAACGACCTGGACCTCGGGGAGATCGAGGGCATCCCACGCCTGATCGACCTCGGCCAGTGCAATGACGCCATCGTGGCGGTGGAGATCGCCCAGGGACTGGCGGATCTCTTCGGCGTGGAGGTGACCGACCTCCCCCTCACGCTCGTCCTCATGTGGATGGAGCAGAAGGCGGTGGCGATCCTCTGGAGCCTGTTGGCGTTGGGCTTCCGGGGGATCTACCTCGGCCCGGTGCTCCCGCCGTGGGCCAACGAGGACATCGTGCGGGTCCTAACCGAGGAGTACGGCGTGCGTCTCATCGGCGCCCCGACGGAGGACCTCGCCGCGATCATCGGCTGACGGAGGCACGCCGGGGGCAGGCCCGGCCTGCCCCCTCCCCCTACTCACGCAACCGGTAGATGCCGCAGAGGATGTTCACGTCCCTTCCGGCCCGGTGGCGTTCCAGGATCTCCGCGGCGCGGTCCCAGAGGCGGTCGCGCTCCGCGGCCGAGGAGTAGCGCACGCGCATCCGGATCATGTTCTCGCCGGATTTGGTCACCAGCGCCTCGAGCACGTACTCCCGCCCGCACTCCCGCAGCAGCCGCTCGATCTCGGGGAGGCTACCCTCGAGGACGGCCCGCAGCTCGGGGTCCCGGGCGGCCCGCTCCTGGATCTTCCGTTCCCCATAGCGCTCGAGCCACATCATTCGCCCCACAGCTCCGGATGTTCGGCGATCAGGGCCTCGGCGTCCATCTTAGCTATCCGGTTCCAGAAGGGCCATTCCCCGATAGGGGCCTCCAACACGTGCCGGAGCAACCGGCGAAAGAGCACGGCGTCCTTCACGGGCACGGCGTAATCGCGGGCGTAAACGTAGTAATTCTCCAGGTAACCGGGGCAGAGCTCGATGGCACGCTCGAAGTACCCCCTTGCCCGCTCCAGGCTTGCTCGCATGAGGAGGTTGACGATCGGCGTCGTGGCGATGTTGGCCTCGAACGCCCCCAGGGCGTGGAGCGCGGAGCATCCCCAGAAGGTCTCCTCCAGTTCCGCCACCCGCTCGTAAGCCGCCCGCACCGGCTTCATCAGCCGGAAGGCACTCAGGGGATTGATCATCCCCAGCAGTTGCCCCTGGGCCGCGGCGTACCACAGGAGCGCCGCTTTGTCGTCACAGGCCTTTATGGCCGCCGCCAGGCCCTCTTTCCGCTCCATCTCCACGAAGGCTGGGTCGGCCCGCAACGCCGCGAGGGCGTAATCCCTGGCCCGCTCTAAGCAGGCCCTCTTCTCGTCCTCGGACACGAGCATCGCCTTCTCGTACCAGAACTGGGCCAGACGCGAGAGCACCTCACGACTGTCCGCATCCCCTCGATCCAGCATCCCCTCGTACATCGAGATCAGGCG
>JAJRVI010000161.1 GCA_024277405.1 Fidelibacterota bacterium | reverse complement strand
TAATACTGATCGAGGAACTCCGCCAGGACCTCCTCTGGGGAGCTCCCCTCGGGCACGACGAGGGGGAACCCCTCCTTCCCGATGAGGCGCCCGCCCCGCACGAGGAGGACGAGGCCGTAACCCCGTCCGTTCTCCAGGGCGATCCCCACCGCATCCAGGTCCACCGCCTCCGGCAACGCCACTACCTGGCGCTCCCGGATCCGCTCCAGGGCCCGGATCGCGTCCCGCAGGTGCGCCGCCTCCTCGAACCGCTCCGCCGCGGCCGCCCGCCCCATGCGCACCCGGAGTTCCGCGAGCAGCTCCTCCGTGCGCCCCGAGAGCAACGCGGCCACGCCCTCCACGTGGCGGCGGTACTCCTCGGGCGTGACCTCCCCGGTACAGGGCCCGGCGCATTTCCCCAGGTGGTAGTAGAGGCAGGGGCGGAACTTCTTCCCCGATTCGAGATCCAGGTTACAGGTGCGGAGCGGGAAGAGCTTCTGGGCCAGGGAGAGCATGCGCCGGAGGGCCTTGGAGGACGTGAACGGCCCGAAATACCGGGCCCCGTCGCTCTCCGGACGCCGCACCAGCATCACCCGGGGGAAGCGCTCCGCGGTGATCTTCACGTAGGGATAGCGCTTGTCGTCCCGGAGGCGGGTGTTGAACCGGGGGCGGTGTTTCTTGATGAGCGCGTCCTCCAGGATCAGGGCCTCGGCCTCGCTACGGGTCACCACGTAGTCGAGGTCCACCGCCTCTCGGACGATGCCCCACGCCTTGGCCGACCCGCCCCGCTGGAAGTACGACCGCACCCGGTTGCGCAGCGAGGAGGCCTTCCCCACATACAATACCTCCCCGCCCTCCCCGAGGAAGATGTACACCCCGGACGCATCGGGGAGGTCCTTCAATTTCGACCGCAGGGCCTCCGTCGTCGCCTCGGCCATGGCTCGTGTATCATGCTAGCCGATGGTGGACGAGCGTGCAGGGCGGGAAGGAAGGATCCGCGTGGGCCTCGCCCTGGGAAGCGGGGGCGCCCGGGGCGCGGCCCATGTGGGGGTCCTGAAGGTCCTCGAGCGCGAGGGGATCGAGGTCGTGGCGGTGGCGGGCTCCAGTATTGGGGCCATGGTGGGCGGGGCCTACGCCGCGGGCATCCCCCTCTCCCGGATCGAGGAGGAGTGGCGGAAGACGAACCTCCCCCAGCTGGTGAAGACATTCCTCCCCACCTTTCCCAGGGCGAGCCTGAGCTCCGGCGCGGAGCTCGAGAGGTATCTCCGCTCGGTATTCGGGGACCTCCGCATCGAGGATCTCCGGATCCCCTTTGCCGCCGTGGCCACCGACCTGGACACGGGGGAGGCGGTGGTGATCCGGGAAGGGCCTCTGGTGGACGCGCTGCGTGCCTCCACCGCCATCCCCGGGATCTTCCGCCCGGTACGGTGGCGGGGACGCATCCTGGTGGACGGGGGGATGGTGGAGCCCGTCCCGGTACGGCCGTGTCGGGAGCTCGGGGCGAGCATCGTCATCGGGGTGGACGTGGGGCCGCGCCCTGTCCCCACCACGCCCGAGAGGCGGAGCCTGTGGGACGAACTCGAGGAGCGCCTGCGGGCACTGGAGGAACGCCCCTGGGTCCCGGCGTCCCTGCTGGAGTTCCTCGAGACCCGGCTCGAGCGACCCCGGGAGCGCCCCCTTCCCGGGCTCTTCTCACTCCTCAACCAATCCGCCCTCATCCTCCTCCAGGAGGTCACGGAGTTGAAGCTCCGCCTCTGGCCCCCGGACGTCCTGGTGCGACCGGAATTCCCCCGGCGCGACGGGAGCTACATCCGGGCCTACCTGAACGCGGAGGAGAACATCGCCGCCGGGGAGCGGGCCATGGAGGCGGCCCTCCCGGAGCTGTATGCCAAGGCCCGGGTGGAAGGGAGGTGAGGCGGTGGAACGGTGGGTGCTCATCCTCCTGTGCATCGCCCTCGTGGGGCTGATGGCCTTCGTGGCGTTCACCCTACGGGAGATCCAACGCGGGGGGATCGCGGTGAGGCTGGCCGGCCCCCTGCGGATCGAGAGCTCGCCCCAGGAAGGGAAGCTGAGCGTGACGATCCAGGGCGCGGTGGAGCTCGTGCTGAACGGCCCGGAGGGAGGGGAACTCAAGGCGCGGGTGGAGGGGGCCCTCTTCCCCCGTTGTCCGGGCGGCGTCCTCATCCCCGTGCGTTGGAGCCTCCTCTCGGGCGAGATCGTGTGGCGCTGCGTGGCCGAGGACACGGCCGCGCCTTGAGCCCCCGCCGAGGACGGCCTAGGATTTGGGCCGTACGGGGGCGTAGCTCAGCGGGAGAGCGCCTGCTTTGCAAGCAGGAGGTCGGCGGTTCGAATCCGCTCGCCTCCAGGAGTCCATAAGAGTCCACGTGGTCCCCGGGCTTTCACATCTGGAGCGCGGTTGTAC
Organism: Fidelibacterota bacterium; assembly: GCA_024277405.1. GTDB lineage: Bacteria > Bipolaricaulota > Bipolaricaulia > Bipolaricaulales > Bipolaricaulaceae > UBA3571. The sequence goes on along the minus strand of JAJRVI010000161.1, from coordinate 1,501 downwards.
GCCATCGGTGTTCTCCGTGGGGCCAACGCCCTCGGTGTGGCCGGGGACCCCCGATCCGAAAAAAGGCCTCATGGGCGGATCCTGAGGGTGAGGATGCGGAACGGCCCGAGCGTGAGTTCGACCTCCCCGCCTTTCCCCAGGCCCCCCTTGGGTCGCTCCAGCAGATCGGCCTCGCGGACGTCACCCACAGGGGCGGCGAACCGGATGATGGCCCTCGCCCGCTCCCCGTACGGCTCGTAGAGCCTCAGGATGAGATCGCCCGAGCCGTCCGCGGCGGGCTTGAGACACGAAAAGAGGGCCGGCCCCTCCATGGAGAGGAACGTGGCCTCGGGGGGGAGGTCCCCCGGATGGGATCCGGCCGTCAGGAACACGAGCGGTAGATTGAATATGAGGCCGGCCCCGGGCACGCGGCCCGCCCGCCAGTCCCCCCGGTGGGGAAGGAGGGCGAACGCGACCTCGAACGGCCCGAGGCCGCTGTACACGGGGACGTCCGCCGGCTGGCGGTGGACCACCCAATCGCCCTGCTCCACGAATGGCGGTGACCTCAGGATGGGGATGGCGACCGCGCCCGGGCGCGCCCGCACCCCGAAGAGGCCCCGGACGAGGACCGCCATTCCCCGTTCCCCGTCCGCGATATCGACCCAACGCAGCAGGGGGACCTGATAGCCAAGCTCACGGACCTGTTCCCCGGTGAACCGCCGCAACGCCTTCAGGCGCTCGACCACGTCCGCGCGGTAAAGGCGCCGGGCGGCCTCCTCCTCCCAGTCCACCGCCCCGAACGGGGCCCCGGTGACGGGCCGCAGGTCCCCCTCGCCCGTGTCAAGGACCACGAGGAGCTGGGCCCGGGGGTGGGCCCATTCCCCCCGGAGTACACACTCCACCCACGGGAGACCGTCCCACACTCGGATCTCCCGCTCGACCCAGCCGCTCCCGGGGAGGGGGAACCGCGCGGATACCGCTGCCACCGCGGGCCCGGAGGCGACGATCCGGACCTCCGGTCGGGCCTGCGTCTCGGTCCACAGGCGCCCGGTGAGCCGTGGCCCCCACGCGCTCCCCACGTCCCGCCAGACCTCCAACCGGAGCCCCCCTTCGGGGAAGCGGATCGTCGGACCGCCGGGGACGGAGAGGGAGAGGGGCCGCCCCGTACGGGGATCGACGGCGACGGAGATCTCCTCCGCCTCGAGGAGTATGCGCCCCCCGGTCTCCACCGCCCGCGCTCCCCCGGCGGAGGGCCCCGGCCACAGCCAATAGACCCGGTACCCGGTCGCGGGCACGTCCCGGGCGACGAAGGCCGGTTCCCCGCCCACGCGGGCCACTGGACGGGCGCTGCCGTCCGCGCCGATCGCGACGAGCTCGTCCCCGGGGAGCCCCGTCGCCCCGGGGATAGAGACGACGCCCGATCGCGTGACGGGAAGAGGGTTGAAGACGATCACGGGCAGCCCCTCGCCCCCGGCCTCGACCCGTGTGGCGAGCCGCGAGAGGGCGCGGTCGAGCCCCGCCT
>JAJRVI010000160.1 GCA_024277405.1 Fidelibacterota bacterium | reverse complement strand
GTGTTACGGGGCGGGACGGATGCCGAGATCGCCGGGCGGCTAGGCAAGAGCCCGCGCACGGTGGGGCACCAACTGGGCAGCGTGTTCAGGAAGGCGCGGGAGTTCCTGGGCTGGCCGGAGGGGTTACGGGTTGACAGGACCAGTTTGGTGTCGCTTCTCGCTCCCTATGTTAGGGAAATGGGCCTATCTCCGGTAGGCGAAACTCCCGATGGCGGCCCCTCTCAGGGGCTGTTACCCTAATCGTTCAAAGGAGGTGAAGGTGTGAGCGAATTGGAAGGGCATCACGAGCAAGTGTATAAGGCCGCCTTGGCCGGTCTGTTACACGATGTGGGCAAGCTGGGGAGGCTCGCCGGAGAGGTCGCCCCGGGGGGGTACGCCCATGCCGAGGTGGGTAAGCGTTTCGTGGAGGGATACACCCCTGCACATTGGCATGCCGCCCTTGCTCCGGTGGGCTGGCACCACGGAGAACGGGAGGACGGGAAACTGGTGCGCCCCATTGAAGACCTCGGACTTCCCGTCAAGCTAGTTGCCCTCGCAGACCGCCTCTCCTCCGGGGAACGGGAGACAAGGGATGAGGAAGCGCCCAGAGCCAAGGGGCTGCTCTCGCCCTTCGGCCGGATCCCCGATCCCGCAAAGCTCCTGGAAATTCCTCCAGAGGAACGCCAATGGGTTGCCAAGCTTTGGTTCCCGGCGAGGAAGCTTTCCCTCGATCCCGATACCCTCTTCCCGAAAGCCGAGCCCGATGTCGGAGGGGTTTCTTCCTTGTGGGAGGGACTCAAAGACGCGGCACGCTCTATCCAAAACGTCTACAGCTCCGGGGACGCAACCATCGACGTGTATCTCGAGTCGATGTTCTATCTTCTGCGGGACTACACGTGGTGTGTCCCCTCGGCCTATTGGCACTCGGAGCCGGACGTTTCCCTATTCGCCCACCTCCACACTACCGCCGCCCTGGCCGCCTGTTTGGCCCACTCCGTCCACCTGACGGGGTCCCTTTCCGAGGACAATGTAGATGGCCTTCTGGCCGCCATAAAGGTGGAACCTTGGCCACAGGACCGGCCGGTGGCGGGGCTTTTGGCCGGCGACCTCTCGGGGATCCAGCGGTTTCTCTACTCACTGCACAACCCCGAGGGGGCGGCAGCTTCGCTCAGGGCGCGGAGCTTTTATCTCCAGATACTCACCGAGGCCATCGCCCGCTGGCTCCTGCGGGAGCTCGGACTTCCCATCACCAACGCCCTCTACATCGGCGGTGGCGGTTTCACCCTCATCGTTCCGTCTTCGGCCGGGGAGAGGCTGGGTGAACTCCGTCGTGAGATAAACGAACGGCTGTGTAAAGTCCACGGTATGCCCCTCTACCTCGGCCTAGCCTACGTGGAGCTTGTGCCAGACGACTTCCGGCTCCGGAGCGGCGGCCTTGCCGCAAAGGAAGAGAAACTGAGGGAGGAGCTAGAACAGAGCAAGGACAGGAGGTTCTCGGAACTACCGGATGAACTGCTGAAAAATCTTTTCTCCCCCAGGGGGTTCGGAGGCGCGGCAGGCGAAGCCGATCCCAAGTTGGTGGTATGTGATGTATGCGGCGTCGAGACTTCGAGAGACTTGGTGGATGAAGTGGACGACGTTCTCTTCTGTCCGAATTGCAAAGGGTTCCGCCAGCTCGGTCGGGACCTGGTGAGGGCGCGGTATCTTTTCCTCGGGCACATACCGTCGCGGCCGCTGCCCGAGAAGGACCCTCACACCTTCGAGGATCTCCTGGCCTCTTTCGGGGCGAAAGTGGCAGTAAAGAGATCCCCAAAGGAACTGCCTCCCGAGCGGCCGGCCACATTGTTCGCCCTGGTAGACGATGAAGATCTCCCGACTGCCCCGAAGCTGGCTGTGGGCCGGAGGTTCCTGGTGAACGTGGTACCCACCGTATCCGATGGTGAAGAGAGACGCGAGATCGAGGGGATGCTCCGCAGCGGGGAAGCGGGTGCCCCTGAGGTGGGGAACCTAAAGCACTTCGGGATCCTGACGCGCCAATCGAAGGGGGCGCCGTATCTGGGGGTCTTGCGCATGGACATGGACAACCTGGGGAGGATCTTCTCCAAAGGGCTCGGGATGTACGCTACCCTCTCGCGGATCTCCACCCTGAGCTTCCTCCTTACCGTCTTCTTCGAGGGCTGGGTGGAGCAAATCGCCCGCGTGGTGAACCGGGAACACGAGAAGGGTTGGCAACGCATCTACACGGTCTACTCCGGCGGGGACGATCTCTTCTTCGTGGGTTCCTGGGACGCGGTGGTGGAGCTCGCCCAGAGGATCCGACGGGACCTACGGAAGTTCACCGGACGCGAGGAGCTCGGGATCTCCGGGGGGATAGCACTGGTCCATGAGAAATACCCGTTGTACCTCGCGGCCGAAGACGCGTTGAGGGTTGAGGAATCCGCCAAGGCCGTCAAGCGAGGGGGCGGGAGGGAGAAGGATGGCTTTACGTTTCTAGGAATCGCCCTCCCCTGGGAGGAGTTTGGCTACGACGAACAGGAGGGCACAGCCTCGGACTGGGCCGAGAGGCTGGAGGAGCTGGTGAAGGAAGAAAGACTCCCCCGGGGGCTCCTGGGGCGCGTGCAGAGGTTTTACCACTGGTACTGCGAGGAGCGGTCCCAGCGGGGCGAAAAGGGACCCTGGAACTGGCATGCGGCCTATTGGCTCTCCCGCATGCTCGACCGCGTTGAAAAGGCTGACGAAGACGCCCGTCGGGCCCTTCTCGAGCTGAGGGAAGCTCTCGCAGGAGATGGCTTTGGCAGGAACATCGCCCGGCTGGCCCTAGCGGCCCGCTGGGCCGAGCTAGCCACGAGGAAAGGAGGGTGAGATGCCACAGACAGCCGTTTCAAGGGCCGATCTTGAGAAAATCATTTGTGATGTGAGATCGGGCGATCTCCTTGTTCAAATAGCGGAGCAACTGGGAAAGGAACTCTCCAGATCACTGAAAGCCGCCCAGATCAGGGCCATCTACGATGAGGCACATCTCATCGGTTCCCTTTTCCATTCTGATCCCGAGACAGCCATCCACCGGATACACCTGCTGAAGCCGAAGATGGCGTATCGGGCTGCTCGCAATCGTGAGGTGAAACCGCTTTCCGATGTCCTCAGCCAAGCGGTGGATGTAGTGGTCCAAGGGAGTAATCCCCAGGAGATCCGCGGGCGGTTCGCCCGGTTCCTGGAGTTCTTCGAGGCCATCGTAGCTTACCACCGGGCTCACGGTGGGAAGGAGAAATAAGGGGGTAGGCGGTGCAGGAAAAGAAATTCTGGGCTGAAGGGAGAATTTTTATCGGATTTGAGGTCCACGCCCTCACTGGACTTCACATCGGGGGCACCGGTGGGGGGATCCAGATCGGCGGGGTGGACAAGGAGATCGTACGCGACCCGGTGACACAGCGGCCTTATATCCCCGGCTCATCTCTCAAAGGGAAGATCCGCTCGCTTTTGGAGAAGCAATACCAGCTTCCGATCAATAGAAAAATCGCGCGGACATGGATCCACACCTGCGATAATGAAGAAAGCTATCGCGATTGCGCCGTTTGTCAGGTGTTCGGTGTCCCCGCTGAGGAGACTTTCAGCCTCCAGACACGGCTCCTGGTGCGCGACGTGCTCTTGAGCGAGGATAGCGCTCAAACCCTGAATGCACTTTCGCTTGAGCGTTCCTACGCCGAATTGAAAACCGAGGTCTCCATAGATCGCATCACCTCAGCGGCCAATCCAAGGACCATTGAACGTGTGCCCGCCGGGGCCGTCTTTACTCCAGGAGAAATGGTTTACGCCATTTTCAACTCCGGCGATGGAAAGGTGGATCCCGCGGAGGACGTGGACAGACTGGCGGTGGTATTCGAGGGCATGCAATTGTTGGAGCACGACTACCTGGGCGGCCTCGGGTCACGGGGTTCGGGGAAGGTGGCCTTCCGAAACATCCGTATCGTTTTGCGGCGGAGGGAGGATTACTTCGAAGCCCCCACCCCCATAGGCGAGTTCGAGAGCATCAGCGATATCGTTGCTAAGAAACAGGAGGTCATCCAAAAGATCAAGGCCGCCCTTGGTCTCTGAGGGAGGCGAGCGATGGGTGTAACGGTCTATAAGCTCGTCTTTCCCCAGGGGATCCACGTGGGGAAGTATGGCATCGGAACCGAGGGCGTGCACGTGAAGATCCCCGCCGATACCATCTTCTCCGCCCTCCTCGCCACATGGATCTCCCTGGGACAAGATCCCGACCACTGGGTCTCCGCCTTCCCCCGCGCTCGTGATGGAACCCTTGCCCCGGCCGATCCCCCGTTCCTCATCACCTCCGCTTTTCCCTTTTGCAAGAGCGTGCTACTCTTCCCTAAACCCTCGGAGTATGAACTCGGCGCCGGGCTCCCCGACGATCTCCGCAAAAAATGGAAGAAGACCCAGTTCGTCTCGGAGGCGGTGCTGCGGTCCATGGCGAAGGGCACGGAACTTGCGGAGATCATCGAGAACAGCATCTGGAGGGGCACTCAAATACTCGTGACCAAAGACGAGGAAAAGGAGGTGCCCCCCGAAGAGAAACCTATCTGGAAGGAACACAGGATCCCCCGGGTGGTTTTGGACCGGGTTTCGTCTGCTTCGAACCTGTTCCACGTGGGTCGGGTGGATTTCGCCGAGAACGCGGGCCTCTGGTTCGGGGTGATCTGGCGGGATCCGGACCGCACTTGCGGCGATCATGTCTTCAAGGAGGCCTTCGAGCTCGCACTGCGGGCCCTGTCCCACTCCGGGATCGGCGGCGAGCGCACTTATGGCTATGGGATATTCGAACCGGAACTAATGGACGAATTCAGCTGGCCGGATCCAGTGCCGGGAAAGCCGGCCCTCCTCCTTTCCCGCTACAACCCCCGGCCCAACGAAATCCCCCACGTCCTCCGGGACGCCCCGGGGTACCGGCTGGAGGAGGTCCGGGGCTGGACCTCTTCTCCTCACGGCCAGTTCCGCCGGCGCCCCATCACGATGCTCGCCGAGGGCTCTGTGCTGCAAGCGGGGGAAAATGTCATGGGCCAGCTGGTGGATGTCGGCCCCATTCACGTGGAAACTAAACAGCCCCTCCTTCCCCATCCCGTCTGGCGCTATGGCCTCGCCGCCCTGTTCTCCCTGGGAGGTGCCGAATGAGCCATTTGATGAAACGGATCGAACTCGAGGTCGAGGTGCTCACGCCACTGCATATCGGGACTGGCCATATCCTCACTGAGGGGTTCGACTACGTCTGCCACACCGGGCGCACTTGGAGGATAGACCTCGACGGCTTAGCCGAGGAGCTTTACGCCGCGGATCCCGAGATCGTGACGCAGCTTCTGCGCACACCGCCGGGTCAACTCTTGAAACCGGAGGACCTGCGGGAGGACGCCCCTTACATCCGCTATGTCCTCCCCGGCACCCCGGCAGGAGAACAATTCCGTGAAGCCATAAAAGATCCCCACGATCGGCCGTACATCCCCGGCTCGAGCTTGAAAGGGGCTCTACGCACTGTGATCGCCTGGCATGCCTGGAAAAACCTCGGGCTCTCGCTGTCCCGGGTGCGTTTGGGAGACAAACCGAAATTCGCCGCTCAAGATCTGGAAGCGGAGATCTTCGGCCGCGACCCCGAAAGGGGCAGAAAAAGCCCCCATCACGACCTCTTACGGGCCCTCCGCGTAAGCGACTCGCGCTCACAGGACACCGCGGTTCTGGGGATCTACCGGGTGCGGGTCTGGGCCAGACGTGGTGGCGCTGCCCCGATCTCGGTGGAAGCGCTAAAGCCCGAGAGCACCTTTCCCGTGGCGATCACTGTCGACGAGACCCTGTTTTCGAACTGGGCCTCTCGCTCCCGCGGCTTTCCCTTCGATCATCGGGATTGGCTCACCTCGATCCCCGAGCTCGCACGACAGCGGGCGAAGGAACGACTGGAATGCGAGATCAGGTTTTGGCAGGAAGCTGGCTTTAAAGACCTAGTCTATCCATTTCTCAAACGCATAAGCGACCTGAAGAAGCAACCCGGCAGTGGTTTCCCGCTGCAGTTGGGTTTCGGGACCGGCTGGGAGGGGACCACCATCGGGGCTCCGCTCAAAAAGGACCCGCAATGGCCGGAAATACACCGGCGCTACCGACTCGGCCAGGCCCCTCGGACAAGGGTGCAGACACCGCCGGAGGAATTTCCCCGTTCGCGCCGGGTGGTAGTCGATGCCCAGGGACGCCCGGTCGCCCCCCTGGGCTGGGTGTGGATCCACTGGAAGGAGGTGTAGGTGAAGGTCCTCGCCATAACGGTCGGAGGGGAGCCCGCCCCGATATTGAACGCAATCCGGTCTGGGAAACCGGATTACGTCCTTTTCCTCGCGTCCACCTCCCCCAAGGGCGGTAGCAAACGCCAATTGTTGGAGACAACGGATAAGGGACCGCCCATAGTAAAGGAAGCACATCTCGAGGAAGGATCCTTTGAGATCGTAGACCTCCCTGATCCGGACGACATGGACATGTGTTTTCAGCTGATGATCGAAGCGATGGAAGCGGCAACAGCCCGCTTGTCCCCTACCCGGAAAATAGCCGACTACACCGGCGGCACAAAGACCATGTCCGCAGCGCTCGTGATAGCGGCCCTACACTTGGGATGGCAATTGGAACTCGTCACCGGACCCAGGAAAGACACCATAAAAGTCATCTCTGGGACCGAAAGCCCCGTTGCAGTAATGCTAGCCTCCGTCCGATTTTATCAGCTCGAACGTGAAGCGGAGATCCTCTTCGATTCGCACGATTTCAGAGCCCTGGAAGAATTGTTGGAACACGGACTAAAAACCCCGCCTCCCCTCCCCAGCGACAAAAGGACACGGGTTCAAAACTTCTTGGTGCTGAGCCGCGCTTTCCGCCTGTGGGATAACTTCCAATACGAGGAAGCCCTGGAGGTGATCCGGGCGGTGGCCCGATGCTGCCCCAAGCACGTGGAGACCTTGGCACAAATCGTTGGGAAGGAAACCCCCTCCTACAAGTTAGTCTCTGACCTCCTCGGAAGTGCCATGCGGAGGGCTGAAAACGGCCTGTTTGACGATGCGCTCCTTCGGTTGTATCGAGCAGTGGAGATCTTGGCTCAATTGCGGTTATTACGGGAATACAATTTGGATACAGGAGAGTTTGACCCCACGCAGATCCCCGAGCCTTTGCGGGAAGAGTTCATCGGGCAGGTAAAGGAAAAAGGGAAAGCGACCGCAGGATTATTGGATTCCTACCGTATTTTAGATTCGTTATGCGATCCGCTGGGAGAATTGTTTGCGGAAAGGTGGGAAAAACGCCTTAGGGAGTTAATGGGATATCGCAACCGGTCGTTCCTCACCCACGGCTTAAGTCCCATAGGCGAAGAGGAATGGGAAAAAGCCAAGGAACTCGCTTTCGGATTCGTCCAGGAAGCGGCGGAGATCCTAGCCCTTGACCTCAAACCAGTGAGATTCCCCAAGTTCTGTGACCTCCAGGAAGGCGGATGAACCCTGGCCCCTACGCAGTGGTGCTAGAGTTTCGGGGGAAGCTGCTCCCGGAGGGGGTCACCCCGGAAAGGCTACACGGGGCCTTCCTGGGGCTCGTCTCCCGTGGGGACCGCTCCCTGGGAAAGCTCCTCCACTCCCCCAAACTCGGCCGCCGCCCCTTCTCCCTCCATCCCCTGGGCAATCCCAGGGCCAGCGGAAAGCTCCGGCTACGCCTCTCCGTGCTCGCTCCCGAGCTCTTCGCCCGCTTCTGGGAACGCTGG